>NZ_LEKF01000063.1:0-1066 GCF_001029595.1 Pseudomonas sp. ARP3 | reverse complement strand
CCTGAATTCATAGAATAAGCGCAACGCTTGAAACGAGAGGCAGAGAGCCAGCCACCGGTAGAATCCAGGCTCTCACACCGAAGGATTCAAGCGCAGATGACTACGCATTACCGGCAGCTGACTCAGGGACAACGTTACCAGATTGAGGCTGGCTTGAGCGCCGCAGAGAGCCAGGCGAGCATTGCAAAGCGGGTCGGCGTGCATCCCTCGACGATCAGTCGCGAGGTTCGCCGCAACAGCACCCAGAATATCTACAAGGCTGTTTCTGCGGCCCATGAAAGTGATGCTCGTCGAGCGGGTGCGCGCAAGTTTTGCAAGCCGGCGACATGGCTCAGCCATCATCTCCCGGTGTGGCTCAAGCATGGCATGAGTCCGGAGCAGATCGCCCAGCGGTTGAAGCAGGAGCAGCCAAGCCGGGCGGTCAGCCATGAGTGGATTTATCGGTTCATTGCCGCCGAACAGCGCGCCGGTGGTGAGCTTTATACCTATCTGCGACATCGCCGAAAGCGCTACCGGAAACGCTATGGAAGCCACGATCGGCGCGGGCAGCTGCGTAATCGCGTGTCAATCAGTGAACGCCCAGCCGAGGTCGAAAGCCGCGAGCGCCTGGGGGACTGGGAGGGCGATACGGTACATGGACTGGGCGGTAACCTGGTGACCCTGGTTGATCGCAAAAGCGGCTATCTGAGCGCCTATCCGGTCAAGCGCAGAACGCGCCGGCAGGTAACGCGGGCGATCAATCTGATGCTTCAGGGCCATGCCGCTCACACGCTGACGCTGGATAACGGAAGGGAGTTTGCCGGGCATGAACGCATCGCGCTACGGAGCCAGTGCCAGGTCTTTTTTGCAGACCCCTATTCATCCTGGCAACGTGGCACCAATGAAAACACCAACGGTCTGCTCCGCCAGTATTTCCCCAAGGGCAGCGACTTCAGCAAGCTGACCGTCGAAGCCGTCAATCGGACAGTAGCGAGGATCAATCTACGCCCGCGCAAGCGCTTGGGCTGGAAGACGCCGTACGAAGTGCATACAGGGGTGAGCGTTGCACTTATGTGTTGAATTCAGG
>NZ_LEKF01000062.1:0-1086 GCF_001029595.1 Pseudomonas sp. ARP3 | reverse complement strand
GCAACACCTCGGCCCAGATCGCGGCGATCTGTTGTTCCAGTTCGGTTTCAGGAGCCACGTAGGTCTGCTGCATCAGGCTCGCGTCCGGCGCCGGCAGGCCCTTGCGGTCGAGCTTGCCGTTGGGGGTCAGCGGCATCTGCGCCAGGAACATAAAGTGCGTAGGCACCATGTAGTCCGGCAGGCGGGTTTTCAGGGCGCGACGCAGGCTGTCGCGCAGCGCGCCGTCGTCGGTGGCGCGGGCCGGCACCACGTAGGCCACCAGTTGCTTACCGGACGGGCCGTCGTGGGCCACCACCACGGTTTCGCCAACGTTGTCCTGCTCGCGCAGACGCGCTTCGATCTCGCCCAGTTCGATACGGAAGCCGCGGATTTTCACTTGGTGGTCGACCCGCCCGAGATAATCCACTACACCATCCGCACGCCCGCGGGTCAGGTCGCCGCTGCGGTACACGCGGCTGCCGGGTTTGCCGAACGGGTCCGGCACAAAGCGTTCGGCGGTCAGTGCCGGGCGCTCCAGATAACCCCGCGCCACGCCCTCCCCGCCCAGGTACAACTCACCGGCCACGCCGATGGGTTGCAGGTTGAGCTGCGCGTCCAGTACGTAGCCGCTGCGGTTGCCCAACAAGGTGCCGATCGGCGCGTACACCGCGCCGCATGGGTCGCCGCGTCGCGCTTTCCATAGCAATGGCGTGACCACGGTTTCGGTCGGGCCATAGCCGTTGAACAGGTACGTCGGTTTCAGCGCGCGCCAGGCCAGGTCATAACTGGCCTGGGCCACCGCATCGCCGCCAAAGCAGTACACGCGCACATTCGGCGGGTTGCCATCGCGTTCGGCATGCTCGGCCAGTTGTTGCAGGTACACCGGCGGGAACACCGCCATGGTCACGTGGTGACGGTGCATCTGTTCGTAGGTGTACTCGGGCAGCCACAGGCTGTCGTCGCGGATGAGCACACTGGCGCCGTTGATCAGCGGGTGCATCCAGCCTTCGTGGGAACCGTCGAAGGCGAACGACATAAAGTGCAGTTCGCAGTCGGTCGGGCCGGTTTCGTAGCGTTCGCCGGTGGCGATGATATGCGCCACCAACG
>NZ_LEKF01000061.1:0-1224 GCF_001029595.1 Pseudomonas sp. ARP3 | reverse complement strand
CCTGAGTCAGCTGCCGGTAATGCGTAGTCATCTGCGCTTGAATCCTTCGGTGTGAGAGCCTGGATTCTACCGGTGGCTGGCTCTCTGCCTCTCGTTTCAAGCGTTGCGCTTATTCTATGAATTCAGGCATTACTAGTATGTTGTTTATCTTGTAAGCGGGACGTTTGGATTTAAATCCCGGCGTCAGGTTGTGATTTGTCGTCGCATAAATCACTGTTATGCCTAAAGAGAGACACTTAATGAGAGTAGAAAATAAATCATCTCAGTTCAGGTTGATGGCGGCGGTTTTCAATCTGCTTAACCCGATACCTTTTGGCTTCTTTGTGGCGGTGTTGATTTTTGATGTCATCTATGCCAGTAGCGCTGAGATACTTTGGGTAAAAAGTGCAGCCTGGCTCGTAAGCATTGGATTGGTGATCGCTATTGTGCCCCGGCTCATCAACCTCGGCTATGTGTGGTTTGGAAAGAATCCGGCCAGCTCACTGATCGAGAAGGTCGAATTCTGGCTGAACGGATTTGGTATTATCACTGCGCTTATAAATGCATTTGTGCACAGTCGGGACGCTTACGCGGTCATTCCTGACGGTTTATGGCTTTCTGTCGCGACAGTTGCCTTAATGGCAATAGCAAGAGTTATATCCGTTTGGGAAAACATCAGTTTCAAGGAGGTCGGCCATGAATAAGCAAGGCTGGTGGAATTCGCTGGGAATAGTGGTTATTTCGTCGCTGATATTAAGCGGTTGCGACACTAAGGCAGCGGTGGATCCTTCGGAGCAAATTGGCTCTAATCCATTACTCCCAAAAGCGCAAAACTTTTTGGTCCCGCCGATGCAGGTTCCTGGCGGTGTAGGGTGGAAAGGCGATCAAACTCCAAAAGTCGCTTCCGGTTTGAGCATAGAAAAGATCGCCTCTGGACTTCTGCATCCACGCCAGCTCTATGTCTTGCCTAACCAGGATGTCTTGGTCGTGGAAGGAAATGGTCCAGGAATGGAACCTGTCACAACGCCAAAACAGATTATTGCCGGCATTGTCAAAAATCGTTCAGGCAAGGGTGGCAAGGGCGGGAACCGAATTACCCTGTTGCGCAAAAAAGACGGGGCGGCCGCAAAAACTGAGTGCAACACCTGACCTTTCCGGTACGGTGCTGCCACTATGTCCTATCACGAACTCAGTATCCCCGAACGTGCGACCCTTCAACTCGGCCTTGCCCAAGGTTTCAGCCAG
>NZ_LEKF01000060.1:0-1231 GCF_001029595.1 Pseudomonas sp. ARP3 | reverse complement strand
TGAATCGCCCCGGGTTTCCTAGACACTCTCCAGGCTCGCTGCGTAACGCTTTTCAAACTCTACCGGTGACAGCTGATTGTTGAAACTGTGGCGTCGTTTTGGGTTGTAAAACATCTCGATGTAATCGAACACATCATCCCGAGCATCCTGGCGTGTAGTGTAGATTTTACGCTTGATCCGCTCCCGCTTTAGCAGCTGGAAAAAGCTCTCCGCCACAGCGTTGTCGTGGCAGTTACCTCGACGACTCATGCTGGCTACCAGGTTGTTAGCTTTCAAGAAGCTTCGCCAGTCTGAGCTGCTGTACTGACTGCCTTGATCCGAGTGGATCATCACCTCTTGCTTCGGCTTACGTCTCCAAACCGCCATCAGCAGTGCATCAATGGCTACGTCGCTGGTCATCTGCGACTTCATTGACCAACCAATGATCTGGCGTGAAAACAGATCGAGCACCACGGCCAAATACAGCCAGCCTTCATATGTTCGGATGTAGGTAATGTCTGTGACCCAGACTTTGTTGGGTTCTCTGACATCGAATTGGCGCTTCAGTAAGTTCGGTGAGGCAACGGCTGGTTTACCGCCATATTTTCCCGGCCTCCGTCGATACCCAGTCTGAGAACGTAAACCTTCAAGGCGCATCAACCTAGCTACCCGGTGACGGCCACAGCTCTCACCAACCTCTCGCAGGTCATCATGGATCTTGCGATAGCCATAAACACCACCGCTTTCCAACCAGGAGTGTTTGATCAGTCCAAGCAGTCGCTGATCGTCCTTGGCTCGCGCAGATTTTGGTTCTGATAGCCACGCGTAGTAGCCGCTGGGATGAACCTTGAGCGTCAGGCAAAGCCGTCGAATCGCGTAATGACCCGCTTGCTGCTTAATAAAGGCGTACTTCAGCCGCACTCCTTGGCAAAGTACGCGGCGGCCTTTTTTAAGATGTCTCGCTCCTCCGTCACCCGTTTCAGCTCGGCCCGTAGACGACGAACCTCAGCGCTCTGATCATCCTCCTCAACGCGCTGTTCCTGGGGCTTGGTGTAGCGCTTAACCCAGGCATAGAGGCTGTGCACGGACACACCCAATCGTGCAGCCACCTCCGAAACAGGAAGCTTCTTTTCGGTCACTTGTTTGACCGCCTGGATTTTGAATTCTTCGGGATATCGCTGGTTGCTCATGGCACCTCCTAATGGGCCTCATTTTAAGGCTTGGAGGTGTCTACGAAACTAGGGGCGATTCA
>NZ_LEKF01000006.1:0-281970 GCF_001029595.1 Pseudomonas sp. ARP3 | reverse complement strand
TGCGGGTCTGTTTGCGCTTGCCGGCGTACTCGGCGTCGGCGAAGGTCATCTGCTTCATCGGAAAACTCGGCGGGTGGAGTCCGGACATTTTGCCAAAATCAGGAAGTCTTCTTCAGAGTTTCCCTAATGGTCGCGAAGAAACTCAGCGCTCCAAACGTTACCAAGACTCGCTTGCTGGATGCGACAGAGGCTCTCTTCATCAAGTACGGATACGACGCGGTTTTGTTACGGCAGATTACCGAGCGTGCCCAGGTCAACCTGGCTGCGGTGAATTACCACTTCGGGGACAAGGATTCCCTGATGAAAACCCTGCTGATGCAGCGCCTGGAGCCGCTCAACGAACAGCGCCTGGAATTGTTGGCACGTTGTGAAGCCGAATCCGATGGCCCGCTGGACTGCGACACCTTGCTCGGCGTGCTTTTCGCTCCGGCCATGGGCCTGGAGCGCAGCGACCCTGCCAGTGGAGAAGGGCGCTCGTTCATTCGGTTCCTGGGGCGCGTCTACAGCGATACGTCGCCGTTTATCCAGGAATACCTCAAAGTGCATTACCAACCGGTGTTCCAACGCTTCTTCGAAGCCTTCGCCCTGGCCTTGCCGGATTTACCTCGCAACGAGCTGGGGGTGCGCCTGCAATTTGCACTCAAAGCGATCTCTGGGGTGATGGCCGGTACCGAGCTGCGCCTGCTGATGAATTCCATGAGCCTCGGCCGCCCGGCCACCGACGCGGAAGTCATGGCCAAGCTGATTACCCTGGTCTCGGCAGCGATCCGCGTGCCACAGCAGAGCCCGGAAGCGGAAACCGCCCTGGCCAAGGTGCTGGACACCCAGCGCGCGATTCGTGAAGAGGCTGCGGCGCCAAGCGCTAAAGCGTCGCGCTGAACGGCGGTTTTTTCGAGGCAAAAAAAAGCCCGCTGGGGCGGCGGGCTTGATGTGCAACATTTGTAACGGATGAGGCTTCACCCTACGTCTCGGGATGTGAATAAAGCGTGAAAAATTTGTAAGGGAAAGTGTGAATATCGTTTTGAGCGAAACAGACGTTCAGATTTTCCAGTGCCCCGCAGTTTTGCCTAGGCGCTGGCGCATGGCATCCACATTCGCCGCCAGTTGCAGCGTTAACAACCGATACCCATCCAGTGCGCTGTACACCGGCGCATCCAGCGTGCGCTCGCGGCCCGTGCCGGTACTTGGGCGCTCCAGTCGTTCGGTCATGCCGGATTTCAATGCCCGCGCCATCCCCACCAATTGCACACGGATCTGCCGATGCTCGGCCTTCAAGGCGGCCTGCATGCGGGCCATGGCTTGCTCATCGCGTGGGTCGGGACGGGTGTTGCCGAGAATTTCCAAAGTGCTGATGCACAGGCGCAAGTGACGCTGGATGGCATCCAGTTCAGTCATGGAAATGCGCACTTCCTTGGATACCGACGGCATCAGCGAGCGCAGTTGCACCATTGCCGCGTTCAAACGGTTGAGCAGTTTGACGTGTTCATCATCGGTGACCGACTTTCCGCTGATGATCCGGCTGTAGATCTGCGCGCAGTCACGCAGGGCGCTGGCCAGGTTATAGCGCCACGAATACACGGCATACAGCGGCAGGGCGAAGGAGAACGCCAGGGCCAGGACGATACCGATGAGAATATCCACGGTGCGCCACAACCCATCCGACAACGGGTTGTCACCGTGGCCGGCGACGATAAACACCGTGATCGCTGACAGCAGCGCGATATAACCGCCTTTGCCGATGGCGTGATAGGAAAAGAACCCGCACACCACCGACATCAACAGATAGGTCAGCAGCGGCAGGCCGAAGTAAGCCTGTTGCACCACCAGCAGCAGACCGACACTGGCACCGATCAAGGTGCCGTAGGCGCGTTCCACGGCTTTTTTGCCGATATTGCCGTGGTGCTGCAACCCGCCGATCACGATCAACATGGTCACCGACGCCCATTCGCCGTGGGGCAGGTTGATGCCGGTGGTCAGCAGGATCGTGGCTAGCAAGCCGATGGACACGCGCACGGCGTGGATCAGCTTGGCATGCCGGTAGCGGCGGTAGGGGTCGAGCAAGGGGCGCAACAGGCGCCGGGCGAATATCGGCAGATTCATTGATAACAAAGGACCCTCAATTCTCCAGATATAAACAATCCAAATGTGGGAGGGGGCTTGCCCCCGATGACTGTGGATCAGTAAAAAATCGGTTAGCTGACACAACCGCTATCGAATCCAAGCCCTCTCCCACATTGTTTGACCGAGGTGAACTTAGAAGATGTAGTCAGTGGTCAGGAAGCTTGAATCACGGTTGCGCAGGATCTCGCTGACCAGTGCCTTGTTGCTCTCTTGGAACTTGGTCGCCACCAGGGTGCGGATCGAAAACACGCGCAACGCGTCATGTACCGACAGCGTGCCTTCAGCCGAGTTCTTGCGCCCGTTGAAGGGGAAGGTGTCCGGCCCGCGCTGGCATTGGGCGTTGATATTGATGCGCCCGACTTGGTTGGCAAAGGTATCCACCAGGCGCCCGATGGCTTCGGCGTTGGTGCCGAACAGGCTGAGCTGTTGGCCGAAGTCCGAATCCAGAACGTAATCGATCACGGTATCCAGGTCGCGGTAGGGCACGATCGGCACCACCGGGCCGAATTGTTCTTCGTGGTAGACGCGCATTTGCGGATTCACTGGGTACAGCACCGCCGGGTAGAAGAACGAACCGCGACTGACCCCGCCATTGGCATTCACCACCTGGGCCCCGTGCTGCGTCGCGTCGGCCACCAGGCCGTTGAGGTAATCGACCTTACCCACTTCCGGCAACGGCGTCAGCGAAACGCCGTCTTCCCACGGCATACCGGGCTTGAGCGTCGCCAGGCGTGCGTTGAATTTTTCGATAAAAGCCTCGACCACCTCTTCATGCACGAAGAGGATTTTCAACGCGGTGCAGCGTTGGCCGTTGAACGATAGCGAGCCGGTCACCGCTTCGCTGACGGCATTGTCCAGGTCCACCTCGGGCAGCACGATGCCGGGGTTTTTCGCGTCCAGGCCCAGAGCGGCCCGCAAGCGGTGCGGCTTGGGGTGCAGTTTCTTCAGGTCGCTGGCGGCTTTGTTGGTGCCGATGAACGCAAAGATATCGATCTTGCCGCTGGCCATCAGCGCGCTAACGGTCTCGCGGCCGCTGCCATAGATCACGTTGATCACCCCGGCCGGGAAGCTGTCGCGGAACGCTTCCAACAGTGGGCGGATCAGCAGCACGCCGAGCTTGGCCGGCTTGAACACTACGGTGTTACCCATGATCAGCGCCGGGATCAGGGTGGTGAAGGTTTCGTTGAGCGGGTAGTTGTAGGGGCCCATGCACAGCGCCACGCCCAGTGGCACGCGGCGGATCTGCCCGAGGGTGTCCTGTTCCAGCTCGAAGCGGCTGGAGCGGCGATCCAGCTCTTTGAGGGCGTTGATGGTGTCGGTGATGTAGTCGCAGGTGCGGTCGAATTCTTTCTGGGAATCCTTGAGGTTCTTGCCGATTTCCCACATCAGCAGCTTGACCACCCCCTCGCGCTGCTCGCGCATGCGCCGCAAAAACGCTTCGACGTGGCGGATGCGGTCAACCACGCGCATCGTCGGCCATTCGCCCTGGCCGCGATCGTAGGCACGCACGGCGGCGTCGAGGGCGGTGAGGGCGGTGTCGGCGTCCAGCAGCGGCGTGCTGCCGATCACCACCCGTTGGTCACCCAGTTGCACCGGGCTGTGCACTTGGGCCAGCGGGCCATTCCACACCCGCAACTGGCCGTTCACCAGGTAGTCACGCTGTTCGATGGGCGCTGCCAGGCGGTATTGCTCGGGGATGTCGGCGGTGGAAGTAGGAAACAGCTGAGCGAGCAAGGGCTGAGTGGTCATGGCGCTATCCCTGTAATAGTTACAAAACTTGACTGGTGCTTGACTAGAGAGTCACCCAACCAAGGGCTCTATGGCAAGGCTTGCGCGCTTTGCAGTACGCAGGGCGACTGGCGCCGGGTAAACTGCGCGCCTTTCTTGAAGGAGTTCATATGAGTCAGTCCCAGCCGGGCATTCTTGCCGCACCGGTGCCGTTGCAGGCCCGCCATCTGTTTTTCGCCGTGGATTCCCTGGCCGCCGTTTCCGTTGCGCTGGACGCATTGGTGCGGATGGCGGATGCGACGGCGGTGGTCGGGTTGGGTGAGCCGCTGGTCACTGCACTGGGCGCAACCATTGACGGCTTGCGGCCGTTTCCGGCGATAAGCGCGCCGGGTGCGCACAACCCGTCGACCCAACAGGCGCTGTGGGTATGGCTGCACGGTGTGGATCGCGGCGAACTGCTGCTGCGCAGTCGCGCGTTCGAGAAGGCGCTGGCTCCTGGGTTTCGCCTAGTGCAGTCGATTGAAGGCTTCCGCTACAAGACCGGCTTCGACCTCACCGACTATGAAGACGGCACCGAAAACCCTCACGACGATGCTGCCGTGGACGCCGCCTTGACCGACGGTGGCGCCAGCTTCGCCGCCCTTCAGCAATGGCAGCACGACCTCGATGGTTTCGCCGCGTTGCCAGCCCAGGAACGCGACCACATCATCGGCCGCCGCCACGGCGATAACGAAGAACTGGAAGACGCCCCCGAGTCGGCCCATACCAAACGCACCGCCCAGGAGAGCTTCACCCCTGAGGCCTTTGTGGTGCGCCGCTCCATGCCGTGGGCCGAAAATGGTCAGGCCGGCCTGATGTTCCTCGCCTTCGGCCATTCCTTCGATGCTTTCGAGGCGCAGCTGCGCCGCATGAGCGGCCTGGAGGACGGGATTGTCGATGGCCTGTACCGCATCAGTACGCCGTTGACCGGCGGTTACTACTGGTGCCCGCCGGTCCTGAACGGGCACCTGGACTTCAGCGCGCTGGCGGTCTGATCCCTGTCTGCCCTGGCAACCGCTACAGCGGTCATGCGCGCCGGTTTGCCTTAGGTACTTTTCACGCGGTCGAGCCAGGCAGGGTCCAGGCGGGTCTGGTCGGTGTCCAGCCCCAGCGCCTGCATCTTGCTGACGTGGGCCTGCATCTCACCGACCAACTGCGCCTGGACGCTGGAGTTGGCGTCCAGCTCATGCATCTGGGTCAGCCCCAGGTGATAAAAGCGCAGTAGCTTCATGGCTGTCGGGTCATTGGCCTGCACTCCCTCGGTGACCTTGTGCATCACATTGGTCACGCTCATCAGACTGCGCTTGAGCTGCCAGCCATACACCGCTGGGGCCAGCCACGCCTGGCCCCAGAATGGGCCACGCACCAGAGCCAGGGTGATCAGCACACCGGCGAATACGCCGCCAACGTTGAAGCGGAAATTATCCCCGCCGGGTTCGCCGAACAGCGTCACCGCCAGGCTCGACAGCACCATGGCCAGGGCCAAGAACAGCACCGCCACGATCAGCGTGCTGCGGCGAGTCTGTTGGCGGTAGAGCGCGGGGTCACAGGGTTTGAGCTCGAACATCCGGGTCAGGTCTCTAGAGGATGGCGGGGTGGCATCATCGCACGTCAGGGCAAACAAGTTGAACGTTGGTGCGCGGGGCTTTCTCTAAATCGGTGCAGGCCACCCATTATGACGAGGTGAACCATCATGCCCGAGTACAAACAGCCACCGCCCGGCACGCCAGACCCCAACCGTACCCCCGGTGAGGAGGAGCGCGACAACGACGCTCTACGCCCCAATGATCCCGCGCATCGTCAGGACACCGACGATACGGAGCAAGCCGAGCAAGACCTGGAAACCCTTCACGATAAAGCCCGTCCGCTCTAGAGGAGATAGCCATGACCGCTCCAGACAAAGGCCCGCGCTCCAGCGAGCACGCCAGTGGCAAGGATGAGCTGGGTTTCGACCCGGACTCGCCGGATGTCGCCGATCCGCAGGTCGACCCCATCGGCCCGGCCATCGCGCCGCTGGACAAGGATAAGAAAGAACACCCGGAAAAAAAGCCGCCTTACGATCCGTTGGGCGACTTAAAGAAGTGATGCAGGCCCCGCTCGATTGAGCGGGGCTTTTTGGTTTAGGGGATGGGGTTATTTAGGCGGCATCCAGGTCACATTGGTGATGCCGTATTTCTCCGCCCAGGGGCGGGTGGTTTTTTTGACTTGCTCATGGCCCACGCGGCCAATGCGACTCACATGGGCAACGTCGGCGTCGACCGCCGCCCAATGCCAGGCCTCGGCGTTATTCATCACTTCGGCGCGTACTACAAAGGACTTCGGTTGACCGTGCAGCTGATAATTAATGGTGTAGATTTTTGCGGTACTCATGGTGCCTCCCTGACTTGTTATAAATGGATAGGAAGGCGTTTAAAAAGGTTCATTCAAAATGACAATCTGCACGCGGGCGCGGCATAGTGACGCCTTCGCCCGTGCTCAAGGACCGTGCCATGCCCCGTCTCACCCATTGCCAGCGCTACCTGCAACGCCTGGGCTACGAAACTCCGCCACCGCCCACCCTGCAAACTCTGCAAGACCTGCAATTGCGCCATGTTTGCACCTTTGCCTTTGAGAGCCTGTCGACCCTGCTGCACCAGCCGGTACCGATCGATCTGCCGAGCGTCGAGCACAAAGTATTGTTCGAGGGGCGCGGCGGCTACTGCTACGAGTTGAACCAGATGTTTCTGATGCTATTGCAGGAATTAGGCTTCGACGCGCGCGGCATCACCGGCCGGGTTGTCATGGGCGGCCCGCCGGATGCGCGTACGGCGCGTACCCATCGTCTGAGCCTGGTGAACCTGGACGGAGTGCGCTACATCACCGACGTGGGCTTTGGTGGCATGGTGCCGAGCGGCCCGTTGCAACTCGATACCCAGGCGGCGCAGGCCACGGCCCATGAGCCTTACCGCCTGACATTCGATGCGCAGGAGAGCAGCTATACGCTGTGGGCCGAAGTGGCCGGGGAATGGCGCGGCTTATACGTGTTCGACCTGCAAGTGCAGGCCGACATCGATTACGAAATCGGCAACTGGTACGTCTCGACCCACCCTGGCTCGCCCTTTCTGGGGCAGCTCAAAGTCGCGCGGCTGGCCGTTGGGGAGCGGCACACGTTGAATAACGCGCATTACGCAATTCACTATCTGGACAGGCCCAGCGCCAAGCGTACGTTGCAACACAGCGATGAACTGCTGGCATTGCTACGCGACACGTTCGGCATTCAGGTGCCTAAGCACCCACGTTTGAGCGGCGCATTGGATGACTTGATTCGCGCAGACCGCCAAGAGCCTTGATCTAGAGCGTTCGCTGAACCGTTTTACCTCCAAAATCAGGTGAATTTTTTCGAACCTTTTGCGCGCGCGGAGGTTCGAAGCGGTTCCTGAATAATTTGTCCACCTGACAAGGAGATGTAAAACGATGTCCAAACTATTCGGATCATTCCTCAAAAACGCCTCGCTGCTTGCGCTGGCCACCGCGCCGGCGATGGTGTTCGCAGCGCCGTCCACCGACCCGATTTCCATCTTCGGGCTGCAGGGCAGCTACAACGATTTCAAACTCGAAGGCGGCAGCCAGAGCGACAAGGACCACATGCCCGAAGCGGGCCTGTTCTACAACTTCGGCAACAAGCTTACCGCTGAGTCCGGTTTTATCTACCAAGCCGGCATCGAAGCTAAATACGGCGAGAAGAGCGACAACAAACTCAAGGAAGGCCAGGCCGATCTGGACCTGGGCTGGCGTGCCGCGCTGGATGCGCGCAACTTTGTCGATGTGATCGTGGGCGGTGGTTACAGCTGGACCCGCTACGAGCCGGAGTCCAACGGCAATGACCTTGAGCTGACCACCAAATCGCCATTTGCCAAGGCGGCACTGGGCTACAACCACCAGTTCGATGACATGACCCTGCGAGTTGAAGCCGGCGCTCGTCACACCCTCGACGGCCGCGTCAAAGTCAAGGTTGACGGCCTGGGCAGCGATTCCGTCGATCTCAAGGACCGCACCAACCCGTACGCGGAAGTCAGCCTGCTGATGAACCAGAAAGGCAACCTGCCTGTGATGGCTGGCCTGTACTACACCCGCACCGAATACAAACTGGATGAAGACTCCCCCGTGGCCGACAACACCAAACTCAAGCGTGACGAGTATGGGTTCAAGGTCGGTATCGCGTTCTAACCCGTTTGTAGTGAGCTGACTGATTGGATAAGAGGGGCTTTTGTGGTGACTGAGCTTTGTGATGTACAGGCTCTTATGCTGAACAGGCTTTTGTGGTGAGCGGGCTTGCCCCGCGCCGGGCTGCGCAGCAGCCCCACCAAAGGCATTGCTAAACCCGGCTTGGCACTGCGCTGCAAACCTCCAACCCAATCCCCACAATGCAAAAACGGCGCCCGAAGGCGCCGTTTTTGTTTACTCACTTCCCGCTAAGCGATCAAACACCCAGCACCGCGTGCTGCACCAAGGTGAGCAACGGCTGTGGGTAGACGCCGAGGAAGAAGGCGAGCAGGGCGATGGCCAGCAGCATCACGCCGCCAGCTTTCTGTTCCCAATGCAGCTCGGCATCCACACGACGCAGGTTCGGCTCGATCAGGTACAGGGTGACCATCACGCGCAGGTAGTAGAACACGCCGATGGCGCTGCCCAGAATCAGCGAGGCAACCAGCCACCACTCATGGGCTTCGACACCGGTAGCGATGATGTAGAACTTGCCGATAAAGCCTGCGGTCAGCGGGATACCGGCCAGGGACAGCATCATCACGGTCAGCACAGCGGTCAGGTACGGACGGCGCCAGAACAGGCCACGGTATTCGTACAGAGCGTCGGCGTCACGGCCCTTGTAAGGGGACGACATCAGGGTAATCACGCCGAATGCGCCAAGGCTGGTGATCACGTAGGTGACCAGATACACACCGATGGCTTCCACGGCCAGGCCTTTGCTCGCCACCAGGGCGATCAGCAGGTAGCCGAAGTGGGCGATAGACGAGTAACCCAGCAGACGCTTGAGGTTGTTTTGAGTCAGCGCCAGCAGGTTACCGAACAGGATCGACGCAATGGCGATCACGGTCAGTACGTTGCTCAGCACGCCGGTGTTGGCAGCGGGGGAGATCTGGAACAGACGCACCATCACCGCAAACACTGCCACTTTCGACGCGGTCGCCAGGAACGCAGCCACCGGCGCCGGGGCGCCTTCGTACACGTCCGGGGTCCACAGGTGGAACGGCACCAGCGACAGTTTGAAGGCCAGGCCGATCAGCATCATCGCCAGGCCCAGTTGGGCGATCGGTGCAGGCATGTTGGTGGCGGCCAAGGCATGACCGATACCGGTGAAGCTCAGGCTGCCGGCTTCGGCGTAGAGCAAGGCCATACCGAACAACAGGAACGCGGAACCGGCGGCCGACAGCACCATGTACTTGATGCCGGCTTCCAAAGAACGCTTGTTGAAGAAGGCATAGGCCACCAGGCCATACGTCGGGATCGACAGCAGTTCCAAGCCGATGAACAGGCCTGCCAGGTGCTGGGCGCTGACCAGCACGATACCGCCGGCCGCAGCCAGCAGGATCAGCAGGTACAGCTCTTCGCGGTTGCCCGGGTAGCCGGTGCCGCCTTCGCCGAGGTAGGCGTGGGCGAGGGTGACGCATGCCAGGGTGGCCACCAGGATCAACGCGATGTACAGCAGTGCGAAGTCATCGATCATCATCAGCGGGGTGACCGCCAACGGCGCGACCTTGAGGGCCGGAATGATCGACAGCAGGGCCAGGTTCAACCCGGCACAGGACAGCAGGAACGTTTGCGAGTGATTGCGGCGCCAGGCGATCGCCAGCATCACCACCACGATGGTGAGGCTGGTGATCAGCAGCGGCGCAAGCGCGATAAAGTGTTGGATCGTGAATTCCATAGCGCTCTTACCGGGCCGAAGCGAGTTGAGAGAAGGCGGTGCCGAACCACTGCTGCACGCCATGCATCGTTGCGGCAGAAGTGTCCAGGAACGGTTGCGGGTACACGCCGATGTAGATCAGCAATACCGCAAGACCGAGCACCATGATCAGTTCGCGCGCATCCATCCCTTTGAGGACAGTGTCGGACTTGGCGGGGCCGAAGTAAGCGCGGTGGATCATGATCAGCGAGTAGACCGAACCGAACACCAGACCGGAGGTGGCGATGGCGCTGATCCACGGCGTTTGTACGAACGCGCCCATCAGGATCAGGAATTCGCCGATGAAGTTGCCGGTGCCCGGCAGGCCCAGGGACGCGGCGGCGAAGAACAGGCTGATCGCCGGCAGGTAGGCAATGCGCGACCACACGCCACCCATCTCGCGCATGTCACGGGTGTGCAGACGCTCGTACAGCTGACCACTGAGGATAAACAGGGCCGCGGCCGAAACGCCGTGAGCCAGCATCTGGATCACTGCACCTTGCAGCGCCAGTTGGCTGCCGGAATAGATGCCGATCAGTACGAAGCCCATATGGGAAACGGACGAGAAAGCAATCAGACGCTTGATGTCGGTTTGCGCGAAGGCCAGGAACGCACCGTAGAAAATCCCGATCAGACCGAGGGTCATGGCGATCGGCGCAAATTCGGCCGAAGCATTCGGGAACAGCGGCAGGGCAAAACGCAGCAGACCATACGCAGCGGTCTTCAACAGGATACCGGCCAGGTCCACGGAACCGGCAGTCGGTGCCTGGGCGTGAGCGTCCGGCAACCAGGAGTGGAACGGCACCACCGGCAGCTTCACCGCGAAGGCGATGAAGAAGCCCAGCATCAGCACGTACTCGGTGGTCAGGGACATCTTGGTCTTCAACAGGTCGGCGTAGTTGAAGGTAATCACGCCGGTGTTGTTGAAGTTGACCAGCACCAGACCCAGGATCGCCACCAACATGATCAAGCCGGAAGCCTGAGTGAAGATGAAGAACTTGGTCGCCGCGTAGATCCGGGTTTTCTTGCCGTCCGAAGAACTGTGACCCCAGAGCGCGATGAGGAAGTACATCGGCACCAGCATCATTTCCCAGAAGAAGAAGAACATGAACAGGTCGAGGGCGAGGAACACGCCGACCACACCGCCCAGGATCCACATCAGGTTCAGGTGGAAGAAGCCCACGTGACGCTGGATTTCTTTCCAGGAGCAGAGTACCGAGAGGATACCCAGCAGGCCGGTCAGCAGGATCATCAACAGCGACAGGCCGTCGAGGGCCAGGTGCACATTGATGCCGAAGCGCTGGATCCACACGTGCTTGAATTCAAGCGCGAAGGTGGGATCGACACCCGGTGCCGGAGCAAATGAATAGTCGCCATGGGCCCACAGCCAGAGGCCGAGCGCGAGTTCCAGGGACATGGTCAGCAACGCAATCCAGCGGGGGAGGGTGGCGCCGAAGCGTTCACCCATCCAGCAGAGCAGGCCGCCGATAAAGGGGATCAGGATTAGCCAGGGCAGAATCATGACGGGCTCGTTTCCTTTCGCAAGTTCGCAAAGTTCATATCAGACCGCTACCACTACGATGGCGCCGATCACCAGCACGGCGCCAGCCGCCATGGAAGCCGCATACCAACGCAATTGGCCGGTCTCGCTGCGGCTCAGGGCGGTGTGACCGCCTTTGGCCGCGCGCGGGATCAAACCAATGGTCTGGTCGAGCGGGTCTTTACGCAGTACATGGCTGATGGCCAGGTACGGCTTGACGAACAGTTTGTCGTAGATCCAGTCGAAGCCCCAGGCAGCGAACCACCAGGCCGACAGGAAACGGCCGATGCCACTGTTGGCCACGGCGGTCACGAAGCGGCGCTTGCCGAGGAACAGCAGGGCTGCCAGCAGGATACCGGCAATGGCAATGGCGCCCGAGGCGATTTCCAGGCTGTGCTTGGCGTCGCCGCCGGCATGGCCGACGCTTTCCGGCAGTACGCCGGCCAGTGGCGGGGTGATCATGGCGCCGATAAACGTCGACAGGATGATCAGCACCGACAGTGGCAGCCAGTGGGAGATGCCATGGCCTGCGTGCGCTTCGGTCTTGGCTTCACCATGGAAGGTGATGAAGATCAGGCGGAAGGTGTAGAGCGAGGTCATGAAGGCACCGACCAGGCCTGCGTACAGCAGGTTCTGGTTACCGCTGGCAAAGGCTTCCCAGAGGATTTCGTCCTTGGAGTAGAAACCTGCGGTCACCAGCGGCAGGGCGGCCAGGGCGGCACCACCGACGATGAAGCTGGCGTAGGCCAATGGCAGTTTCTTCCACAGGCCGCCCATTTTGAAGATGTTCTGCTCGTGGTGGCAGGCAACTATTACCGCACCGGAAGCGAGGAACAGCAGGGCCTTGAAGAAGGCGTGGGTCATCAGGTGGAAGATCGCCGCGTCCCAGGCGCCGACGCCCAGGGCCAGGAACATGTAGCCGATCTGGCTCATGGTCGAGTAGGCGAGGATACGCTTGATGTCGGTCTGCACCAGCGCGGCGAAGCCGGCCAGTACCAGGGTCACGCCGCCGACCAGGCCCACCAGGTGCAGGATCTCCGGCGCCAGGGTGAACAGGCCATGGGTACGGGCGATCAGGTAGACACCCGCGGTCACCATGGTTGCGGCGTGGATCAGGGCCGACACCGGGGTAGGACCGGCCATCGCGTCCGCCAGCCAGGTCTGCAGTGGCAGTTGCGCGGATTTACCCACGGCGCCGCCCAGCAGCATCAGGGTCGCCAGGGTGATCCAGAAGTCACCGACCTGGAATTTCTGCGGCGCCAGCACCAGCAGTTCCTGGATGTTCAGCGTGCCCACCTGTTGGAACAGGATGAACAGGCCGATGGCCATGAACACGTCGCCGATACGGGTGACGATAAACGCTTTGAGTGCGGCGTTACCGTTGTTGCGGTTGCTGTAGTAGAAACCGATCAACAGGTACGAGCACAGGCCCACGCCTTCCCAGCCGAAGTACAGGAACAACAGGTTATCGCCGAGCACCAGGAACAGCATGCTGGCGATAAACAGGTTGGTGTACGAGAAGAAGCGCGAGTAGCCCGCTTCACCGCGCATGTACCAGGACGCGAACAGGTGGATCAGGAAACCCACGCCCACCACCACGCCAAGCATGGTGATCGACAGGCCATCGATGTAGAGGGCGAAGTTGGGCTTGAAGCCCTCCACCGACATCCACTGCCACAGCACCAGGGTGTAGTGACCGCCTTCCGGCGGCGCCACGTTGAATTGCCAGATGACGTAGGCGGCGACGATCGCCGACAGGCCAATGGACCCCACGCCGATCAAGGCCGAAAGGTTTTCCGACCAGCGCCCGCGAGAGAACGACAGCAGCAGGAACCCGATCAGGGGAAACAGGAAAGTCAGAAAGATCATGTTCATCCGCGCATCTCACTGGCAGCGTCGATATCAAGCGTGTGGAAGCGACGATACAGCTGCAGCAGGATCGCCAGGCCAATACTGGCCTCGGCCGCTGCGAGGCTGATCACCAGGATGAACATGACCTGTCCATCCGGCTGGCCCCAACGTGCACCCGCAACGATGAAGGCCAGTGCTGCGGCGTTCATCATGATTTCCAGGCTCATCAACACGAACAGAATGTTACGGCGAACCATCAGGCCGACCAGGCCAAGGCAGAACAGGATGCCGGCGACCGCCAGACCATGCTCCAAAGGGATAGCAGGCATCGTCATTGCTCCTTGGCTTCGTTGCGGCCCAAGTGGAAGGCGGTGACGGCTGCGGCGAGCAGCAGCATCGACGCCAGTTCGACCACCAGCAGGTACGGGCCGAACAGGCTGATGCCCACGGCTTTTGCATCCACAGTGGTGTGGCCGATGGCCTGGCCGCTCTGGTGAGCGAACAGTACATACAGCAGTTCACCCAGCAGCAGGGCCGCGAGGACAACCGGGCCGAGCCAGATGCCGGGCTTGAGCCAGACGCGTTCCTGGGCGACCGAAGCCGGCCCCAGGTTGAGCATCATCACCACAAACACGAACAGCACCATGATGGCGCCGGCGTAGGCGATCACTTCCAGTACACCGGCGAACGGTGCGCCGAGGCTGAAAAAGGTCATGGCCACGGCGATCAGCGAAATGATCAGGTAGAGCAGGGCGTGCACGGGGTTGGTGTTGGTGATCACGCGAAGCGTGGACACAACCGCGATACCCGATGCGAAATAGAAAGCGAATTCCATCTTTCTTCCTTAAGGCAGCAAGCTCTTCACGTTGATCGGCTCGGCTTCGTTTTGTGCGGCGCCTTTTGGCTTACCGGCAACGGCCATACCTGCAACACGATAGAAGTTGTAATCAGGGTTTTTACCGGGACCAGAGATCAGCAGATCTTCTTTCTCGTACACCAGGTCCTGACGTTTGAACTCGGCCATCTCGAAATCCGGTGTGAGCTGGATCGCGGTGGTCGGGCAAGCTTCCTCGCACAGGCCGCAGAAGATGCAGCGCGAGAAGTTGATGCGGAAGAAGTCCGGGTACCAGCGACCGTCTTCGGTTTCAGCTTTCTGCAGGGAGATGCAACCTACCGGGCACGCCACGGCGCACAGGTTGCAGGCAACGCAACGCTCTTCGCCATCGGGGTCGCGGGTCAGTACGATGCGGCCGCGATAGCGCGGCGGCAGGTACACCGCTTCTTCCGGGTATTGCAGGGTGTCGCGTTTGCGGAAGCCATGGCCGAAAACCATCACCAGGCTTCGCAACTGGGTACCGGTACCCTTAACGATGTCGCCAATATATTTGAACATGGGTCAAATCCTCACTGAACCGCGCCCGCTGGCGTGTTCAACAACACAACGGCAGCAGTCACCAGCAAATTGATCAGGGTCAGCGGCAGGCAGAAGCGCCAGCTGAAATCCATCACCTGGTCATACCGTGGACGCGGAATGGAAGCGCGCAGCAGGATAAACAGCATGATAAAGAACGCGGTCTTCAGGAAGAACCAGAAGAACGCCAGCTGCGGCAGGATGCCGAACGGACCGTGCCAGCCGCCGAAGAACAGCGTGACCAACAGGGCCGAGATCAAGATGATGCCGATGTATTCACCGACGAAGAACATGCCCCACTTCATGCCGGCGTATTCAATGTGGTAACCGTCGGCCAGTTCCTGTTCCGCTTCCGGCTGGTCGAACGGGTGACGGTGCGTCACGGCCACGCCAGCGATGAAGAAGGTACAGAAGCCGAAGAACTGCGGAATGATGAACCACAGGTTCTGCGCCTGGTACTCGACGATGTCGCGCATGTTGAACGAGCCGACCTGCACCACGATGCCCATCAGCGCCAGGCCCATAAACACTTCGTAGGACACGGTCTGGGCCGAGGCCCGCAAGCTACCCAGCAGGGCGAACTTGTTGTTACTTGACCAACCGGCGAACAGCACCGCATAGACCGACAGACCCGCCATGGCAAAGAAGAACAGCAAGCCGATGTTCAGGTCCGCCACGCCCCAGGTCGGGGTGATCGGGATGATCGCGAAGGCGATCAGCAAGGCGCTCATGGCCACGACCGGTGCCAGGGTGAAGATCACCTTGTCGGCAAACGGTGGGGTCCAGTCTTCCTTGAAGAACATCTTCAACATGTCGGCGGCGATCTGGAACATGCCGAATGGGCCAACGCGGTTCGGGCCGTAACGGTCCTGCCACCAGCCCAGCAGGCGACGTTCGACGAAGCTGAGCAGGGCGCCCGCCACGACCACGGCCAACAGAATCACGATGGCCTTGACGACCGAGATGATCACGTCGATCACTTCAGGGGTGAACCAGGTCATTGCGCTGCCTCCTGCAGACCGTCAACGGTTTTGCCGAAGATCGCCGGCGGGATGCCGGCGAGGCCTTTAGGCAGTGCAACCAGGCCGGCACTCAGCTCTTCGTTGATACGCAGCGGCAGACGCAGGGTCTGGCCGGCAACGTTCAAACTCAGCAGGGCACCGTCGTTGACACCCAGGCGGTCGGCTTCGGACTTGGCCATGGACACGTAGGCGGCGGGGATGCGCTCCTGAACCGGTGCGGCCTTGGAAGAGTTCTCCTCGCTGCCGAACAGGTGGAAGAACGGCACGACCTGCCAGGTGCCCGGGGCCGGGTTGAAAGGACGCGGGACCGCCGCGAACCAGTTCAGCGAATCGCCCTGGGTTTCGATCAGGCGAGTGCCTGGGTCGCCGGCGCGGATGTGGCCACCGACTTCGTCCTGGAACTTGTTCCACGCCTGTGGTGAGTTCCAACCTGGCGACCAGGCGAACGGCACTTGCTGACGCGGTTCGGCCGAACCCGAATAACCTTCCATGGAGAAGGCGAACGCGGTGTCGTTATCTTGCGGCGTACGTGGTTCATGCACGCTGATATCGGCGCGCATGGCGGTACGACCGGAATAACGCAGCGGCTCACGAGCCAGTTTCAGACCCTTGATGCGGAATGCAGCGGACGGCGCGGCGTCGACGATACGTGCCAGTTGCGGCGCGCTCGCGGCAGTGGCGGCGGTGACGTGGTCGAGCTGGGTCCAGTCGATTGGCCGATTCAGCAGGGTGGAGCGCAGGGCATGCAGCCAGCGCCAGCCTTCATGAACCAGGATGCTGGCGTCCATGTACTTCGGATCGAACACCTGGAAGAAGCGCTGCGCACGGCCTTCCTGACTGACCAGGGTACCGTCGCCTTCGGCGAAAGTGGCGGCTGGCAGTACCAGGTCGGCACGGTCGCTGGTGGCAGTCTTCTGGTGGTCGGCGACGATCAGCACCTTGGCGGCGTTCAAGGCGGCGTCCACCTTGGCCGCGTCGGTGCGGGTATACAGATCGTTTTCCAGCACCACGATGGCGTCGGCGTTGCCGTCGATCACCGTTTGTAGCGCGGCATCCACGGATTCGCCACCAAGCATGGCCAGGCCGAGGCTGTTGGCTTCCGGTACCACGAGGCTGATGGAGCCGTTCTTGTCGCGCAGCTTCAAGGCCTTGGCGATGTTGGCGGCGGCCTCGATCAGTGCCTTGGAACCCAGCGAGGTGCCGGCGATGATCAGCGGACGTTTGGCGGCCAGCAGCGCGTCGGCGATGCGCTGGGCCAATTCGACGGCTTCGGCGTCCAGGCCGTCGACGGCAGGTGCGCTCGCGTCCAGGGCATGAGCCACGGCGAAACCGAGGCGGGCCAGGTCGTCGGGGGCGGCGTGCACGCATTCTTCAGCGATATCGTCGAGCTTGGTTTCCGCCAGGCTAGCGATAAACAGTGGGTTCAGCGCGTGCTGGCCGATGTTTTTCACGGCGGCGTCGAGCCAAGGCTGTACGCGCATGGCGTCGGCCATCTCTTCAGCCTTGCCTTTGACCGACTGACGCAGCGACAGCGCGATACGCGCGGCGGTCTGGGTCAGGTCTTCGCCGAGCACGAAGATGGCGTCGTGGTCTTCGATGTCGCGCATGTTCGGCACCGGCAGCGGGCTGTCGTTCAGCACCTGCAGAACCAGGCGGATACGCTCCAACTCACCGGCTTCGATACCGCTGTAGAAGTGCTCGGCGCCGACCAGTTCGCGCAACGCATAGTTGCTTTCGAGGCTGGCGCGTGGCGAGCCGATGCCGACAATCGTGCGGCCGCGCAGCAGGTCGGCGGCTTTATCCAAGGCTTCGTCGGTGCTCAGCTTCGCGCCGCCGGCCAACAGTGGCTGGCGTGGGCGGTCTTCGCGGTTGACATAGCCATAGCCGAAACGGCCACGGTCGCACAGGAAGTACTGGTTGACCGAACCGTTGAAGCGGTTTTCGATGCGACGCAGTTCGCCGTAGCGTTCGCCCGGGGAGATGTTGCAACCGCTGGAGCAGCCATGGCAGATGCTCGGGGCGAATTGCATGTCCCACTTACGGTTGTAACGCTCGGAGTGAGTCTTGTCGGTGAACACACCGGTCGGGCAGACCTCGGTGAGGTTGCCGGAGAACTCGCTTTCGAGCACGCCGTCTTCGACGCGACCGAAGTACACGTTGTCGTGGGCGCCGAATACGCCAAGGTCGGTGCCGCCGGCGTAGTCTTTATAGAAGCGCACGCAGCGGTAGCAGGCGATGCAGCGGTTCATCTCGTGGGAGATGAACGGGCCGAGGTCCTGGTTCTGGTGGGTACGCTTGGTGAAGCGATAGCGGCGCTCGTTGTGGCCGGTCATCACCGTCATGTCCTGCAGGTGGCAGTGACCGCCTTCCTCACAGACCGGGCAGTCGTGAGGGTGGTTGGTCATCAGCCACTCGACGACACTGGCGCGGAACGCCTTGGATTCTTCATCGTCGATGGAGATCCAGGTGTTGTCGGTGGCTGGGGTCATGCAGGACATGACGATACGACCACGGGTGTCGTTCTCGTCGGTGTATTGCTTGACCGCACACTGGCGACAGGCACCGACGCTACCGAGCGCGGGGTGCCAGCAGAAATAAGGGATGTCGAGGCCTAGTGACAGACACGCCTGTAACAGGTTGTCCGCCCCATCGACTTCGAGCGCTTTGCCGTCTACGTGGATAGTGGCCATGGTTCAAAGTTCTTCGTTGGCCCGTTGTCAGCGGGCGTGGCTAATGGAATCTTGTTATTCATGTGCATCTACACAGCCTTAAAGGCGTCAGCACATGACAAGGCGAAGGGCACGGACCCTTCGCCTGTTTAAGCGTTACGCACCGACCATGGTCGGTGATACCACCTGATTGAGGTCGCCTGCGCGGGTTGGCGCGATGCCGGCCTCGAATTCAGAGCGGAAGTATTTGATTGCGCTGCCCAATGGCTCCACGGCGCCCGGTGCGTGAGCACAGAAGGTCTTGCCTGGGCCGAGGAAGCCGACCAGACCCAGCAGGGTCTCGATATCACCCTCGCGGCCTTCGCCTTTTTCCAGGGCCATCAGCAGCTTGACGCTCCACGGCAGGCCATCGCGGCATGGGGTGCAGAAGCCGCAGGATTCACGGGCGAAGAACTGCTCCATGTTGCGCAGCAACGAGACCATGTTGACGGTGTTGTCCACCGCCATCGCCAGGCCCGTACCCATGCGGGTGCCCACCTTGCCGATGCCGCCGGCATACATTTGGGCGTCGAGGTGTTCGGGCAGCAGGAAACCGGTACCGGCACCGCCTGGCTGCCAGGCTTTCAAGGTGTAGCCGTCGCGCATGCCGCCGGCGTAGTCCTCGAACAGCTCGCGGGCAGTCACGCCGAAGGGCAGCTCCCACAGGCCAGGATTCTTGACCTTGCCGGAGAAGCCCATGAGCTTGGTGCCCATGTCTTCGCTGCCTTCGCGGGCCAGGGATTTGTACCAGTCCACGCCGTCGGCGATGATCGCCGGCACGTTGCACAGGGTCTCGACGTTGTTCACACAGGTCGGCTTGCCCCACACGCCCACGGCGGCAGGGAAGGGCGGCTTGGAGCGCGGGTTGGCGCGACGGCCTTCGAGGGAGTTGATCAACGCGGTTTCTTCACCGCAGATATAACGCCCGGCGCCGGTGTGCACGAACAGTTCGAAGTCAAAACCCGAACCGAGGATATTCTTGCCCAGCAGGCCGGCGGCCTTGGCTTCTTCCACGGCACGGTTGAGGTGCTTGGCGGCGGTGGTGTACTCGCCGCGCAGGAAGATGTAGCCACGGTAGGTCTTCAATGCGCGGGCACTGATCAGCATGCCTTCGATCAGCAGATGGGGCAGTTGCTCCATCAGCATGCGGTCTTTCCAGGTGTTCGGCTCCATTTCATCCGCGTTGCACAAGAGGTAGCGGATGTTGATGGATTCGTCCTTGGGCATCAGGCCCCATTTGACGCCCGTGGGGAAGCCTGCACCGCCGCGGCCTTTGAGGCCAGCGTCTTTCACGGTCTGGACGATATCGTCCTGGGCCATGTCGGCGAAGGCCTTGCGAGCTGCGGCGTAACCGTTCTTGGCCTGGTACTCGTCAAACCATACCGGTTCGGCATCGTCGCGCAGGCGCCAGGTCAATGGGTGAGTTTCGGGCGACCGCTGGATGCGGTTGGCCGGGCCGAAAGAAGTCAGGGTCATGGGTAGCCCTCGAGCAATTGGGTCACGCCAGCAGGCTGCACGTCACCGAATGTGTCGTCGTCGATCATCAACGCCGGCGCCTTGTCGCAGTTGCCCAGGCAGCACACCGGCAGCAGCGTGAAGCGGCCGTCCGGGGTGGTCTGGCCGAGGCCGATGCCCAGCTTGTTCTGGATTTCGCTGACCACGGATTCGTGACCGCCGATGTAGCAGACCATGCTGTCGCACACGCGAATGATGTGGCGGCCGACCGGCTGACGGAAGATCTGGCTGTAGAACGTGGCCACGCCTTCAACGTCGCTGGCGGGGATGCCGAGGATCTCTCCGATGGCGTAGAGGGCACCGTCCGGTACCCAGCCACGTTCCTTCTGGACGATCTTCAAGGCTTCGATCGACGCCGCGCGCGGGTCTTCGTAGTGATGCAGCTCGTGCTCGATGGCCGAGCGCTCGGTTTCACTCAAAGTGAAACGGTCTGTCTGGATAAGCGTGCTGTTCATGCTTAGCGGTCCACGTCGGCCATAACGAAATCGATACTACCCAGGTACGCAATCAAGTCCGCGACCATCTCGCCTTTGATCACCGAAGGGATCTGCTGCAAGTGGGCGAAGCTTGGGGTGCGAATCCGGGTGCGGTAGCTCATGGTGCCGCCATCGCTCGTCAGGTAATAACTGTTGATACCCTTGGTCGCTTCAATCATCTGGAAGGATTCGTTGGCCGGCATGACCGGGCCCCACGAAACTTGCAGGAAGTGCGTGATCAGGGTTTCGATGTGCTGCAGCGTGCGCTCTTTGGGCGGCGGCGTGGTCAGCGGGTGATCCGCCTTGTACGGGCCTGCCGGCATATTGCGCATGCACTGCTCGATGATCTTCAGGCTCTGGCGCATTTCTTCGACGCGCACGATGCAACGGTCGTAGGCATCGCCGTTGGCCGCCAGCGGTACTTCGAACTCGAAGTTCTCATAGCCGGAATACGGGCGTGCTTTACGCAGGTCGAAATCGCAACCGGTGGAACGCAGGCCAGCACCGGTGACGCCCCATTCCAGGGCTTCCTTGGTGTTGTACTGGGCGACGCCGATGGTACGACCCTTGAGGATGCTGTTGTCCAGGGCGGCCTTCTGGTACTCGTCCAGACGCTTGGGCATCCACTCGACGAACTCCTTGACCAGGCGCTCCCAGCCGTTCGGCAGATCGTGGGCCACACCACCAATGCGATACCAGGCCGGGTGCAGGCGGAAACCGGTGATGGCCTCGATGACCTTGTAGGCGCGCTGACGGTCGGTGAAGGTGAAAAACACCGGGGTCATGGCGCCGACGTCCTGGATATAGGTACCCAGGAACAGCAGGTGGCTGGTGATGCGGAAGAACTCGGCCATCATGATGCGGATGGTGTCGACGCGGTCTGGCACCTTGATGCCGGCCAGCTTCTCGACCGAGAGCACGTACGGCAGGTTGTTCATCACGCCGCCGAGGTAGTCGATACGGTCGGTGTAGGGGATGAAGCTATGCCAGGACTGACGCTCGGCCATCTTCTCGGCGCCACGGTGGTGGTAGCCGATGTCCGGTACGCAGTCGACGATTTCTTCGCCGTCCAGCTGCAGGATGATGCGGAAGGCACCGTGGGCCGAAGGGTGGTTAGGACCCAGGTTGAGGAACATGTAGTCCTCGTTGGCGCCGGAACGCTTCATGCCCCAGTCTTCCGGGCGGAAGCGCGCGGCCTCTTCTTCAAGCTGCTGCTTGGCGAGGTTGAGGCTGAACGGGTCGAATTCCGTGGCACGGGCCGGGAAGTCCTTGCGCAACGGGTGACCTTCCCAGGTCGGCGGCATCATGATGCGCGACAGGTGCGGGTGACCCGGGAAGTCGATGCCGAACATGTCCCAGACTTCGCGCTCGTACCAGCTGGCATTCGGCCAGATGCCGGTCACGGTTGGGATGCTCAGGTCGCTCTCGGACAGCGCGACCTTGATCATCACATCGCTGTTACGTTCCAGCGACATCAGGTGATAGAACACGGTGAAATCGGCGCCGCTCGGCAGCCCTTGACGCTTGGTGCGCAGACGTTCATCCACGCCATGCAGGTCATAGAGCATGACGTACGGCTTGGGCAGGTTGCGCAGGAAGGTCAGGACTTCGACGAGCTTGGCGCGCGCCACCCACAACACCGGCATACCGGTGCGCGTGGCCTGGGCGGTGAAGGCGTCAGGGCCAAAACGGTTATTGAGTTCGACGACCACATCCTGGTCGTCTGCCTTGTAAGGCGGGATGTACAGAGCACTGCCTGTAGTCATGGTTTTTTATCGCTTTCGGTCAACGTAAAGAATGAAGCCAGGTTTTCGTTCTATGAAAGAAGCGGCGCTGGATCAGACTTCGTCGGGGCTGCGCAGGTTGGTGACCTGAATACGCTGTTCGCGGCGCTGTTCCTTTTGTGACGGCATCTCGGCGCGGTATACGCCTTGATCTCCGACAACCCAGGAAAGTGGGCGACGCTCCTTGCCAATCGATTCCTGCAACAGCATCAAGCCTTGCAGAAATGCTTCAGGACGGGGCGGGCAGCCAGGCACGTAGACGTCCACGGGCAGGAACTTGTCCACCCCCTGGACCACGGAGTAGATATCGTACATGCCACCGGAGTTGGCGCACGAACCCATGGAGATAACCCACTTCGGCTCGAGCATTTGCTCGTAGAGACGCTGAATGATCGGCGCCATCTTGATAAAGCAGGTACCGGCGATAACCATGAAATCCGCCTGGCGCGGCGAGGCCCGGATCACTTCGGCGCCGAAGCGCGCAATGTCGTGGGGCGCCGTGAATGCGGTGGTCATTTCCACGTAGCAGCACGAAAGGCCGAAGTTGTACGGCCACAGGGAGTTCTTACGTCCCCAGTTGACCGCGCCACTCAGCACGTCTTCGAGTTTGCCCATGTAGATGTTTTTGTGGACTTGATCTTCTAACGGATCGGAGACGGTTTCCCGTTCGCCGATGGGGTACTGCTCGTTAGGAGCATCCGGGTCGATCCTGGTGAGATTGTATTGCATCGCCAAAGCCTCATTGTTTCAGCTTCGCTTGCCGCTTGCGACGAGCTTCCGGAGCCCAGTCAAGGGCGCCCACTCGGAACAGGTAGACAAGACCTGCCAACAGAATTGCTATGAAAACGAGAGCTTCGACGAATCCGGTCCAGCCGCTTTCGCGGACGGACACAGACCAGGCAAAGAGAAAGAGGGCTTCGATATCGAAGATCACGAACAGCATCGCGACCAGATAGAATTTGGCTGAGAGCCGCAAGCGGGCGCCACCTGTAGGTAGCATGCCGGACTCGAACGGTTCGTTTTTGCTGCGGCCCCAGGCTTTTGACCCGAGGAGGCTGGAGACGCCGAGCATGAAGGCACAGAGGCCGACAACACCGAGGAGGAAAATGGCAAAGCCCCAATTGTGGGCTATGAGTCCTGTCGCTTCGGTCATGCTGGAAATCCTTAACAGAGAGCAAAGGTCTCTGAGCTCGAAAAAAGTAACGATGCAGTGACGATATGTCGCAGCGTAGTCAATCGCGGTGATTTTATGGCTAAACACCGGGCAAGTAAAATTCCGATGGCGAAATTATTCGATGGAATAAGGACATAGTGCACCTTTGTGGGGCTGCAGCCCTTGTGGCGTGGGCATTAGCGGGCATTTGATCAATTGTGTTTTGTTTAGGTTGTAACGAAGTTTCTATGTTCTAAATGATAATGAATATTGTTTGGGCGAGTTTTAAGCGGGTGGTCATGGTGTGGCGAGGGAAGTTGCCGTTACTTGCTCGGTTACCGCTAGTTGTTGGAGCGGAACTTTTAACCGATTTATCTGCAACGAATACCGCTCTGGATCAAGATTTTGTACAAAATCTTCAGGTTGCAAGGTTCCTCATGCGGGAGGGGGGGGGCCGATGGCTGAGTGTCAGGCTATAGCTTTCTTGCTGATCCCCCTCTATCGAGGGCAAGCCCGCTCTCTGATGAGGTGTGTGCGGGCAAAAAAACGCCCCGAACCAGTCGGGGCGTCAGATCGTGCGGCACTGCGGTTAGCTTTTTAAGAAGTCCGCCGTGGCCGTGTACTCACATCGATCAGTGAAACTGCTCTTCTTCGGTCGAACCGGTCAGCGCGGTCACGGACGAGGTGCCGCCCTGGATCACGGTGGTCATGTCGTCGAAGTAGCCGGTGCCCACTTCCTGCTGGTGAGCCACGAAGGTGTAACCCTTGGCGGCGTCAGCGAATTCCTGCTCTTGCAGCTTCACGTAAGCGGTCATGTCGTTGCGGGCGTAGTCGTGCGCCAGGTTGAACATGCTGTGCCACATGTTGTGGATGCCAGCCAGGGTGATGAACTGGTGTTTGTAGCCCATGGCGGACAGTTCGCGCTGGAACTTGGCGATGGTCGCGTCGTCCAGGTTCTTCTTCCAGTTGAAAGAAGGCGAGCAGTTGTAGGACAGCAGTTGGTCCGGGTATTCCTTCTTGATCGCTTCGGCGAAGCGACGGGCTTCGTCCAGGTCCGGCTTTGCAGTTTCGCACCAGATCAGGTCGGCGTACGGGGCATAGGCCAAGCCGCGGGCAATGGCTTGATCCAGACCTGCGCGCACTTTGTAGAAACCTTCCTGGGTACGCTCGCCCGTGACGAACGGCTGATCGTACGGATCGCAGTCCGAGGTCAGCAGGTCGGCAGCGTTGGCGTCGGTGCGGGCCAGGATGATGGTCGGCGTGCCGGCAACGTCAGCAGCCAGGCGCGCCGCGGTCAGTTTCTGTACCGCTTCTTGGGTCGGTACCAGTACCTTGCCGCCCATGTGGCCGCATTTCTTCACCGACGCCAGTTGGTCTTCGAAGTGCACGCCGGCAGCGCCGGCCTCGATCATGCTCTTCATCAGCTCGTAGGCGTTCAGTACGCCGCCGAAACCGGCTTCGGCGTCAGCCACGATCGGCGCGAAGTAGTCGATGTAGCCTTCGTCGCCTGGGTTCTTGCCGGCTTTCCACTGGATCTGGTCGGCGCGACGGAACGAGTTATTGATGCGCTTGACCACGGTCGGTACGGAGTCCACCGGGTACAGCGATTGGTCGGGGTACATGGATTCAGCGGAGTTGTTGTCCGCCGCCACTTGCCAGCCGGACAGGTAGATCGCCTGGATACCGGCTTTTACCTGCTGGACTGCCTGGCCGCCAGTGAGGGCGCCCATGCAGTTGACGAAATCTTTGTCGGGACGGAAGGATGGCTTGGCACCTTGAGTGACCAGGTTCCACAGCTTCTCGGCGCCGAGTTTTGCAAAGGTGTGCTCAGGTTGAACCGAGCCGCGCAGGCGGACGACGTCAGCAGCGGAGTAAGCGCGGGTCACGCCTTTCCAGCGTGGGTTCTCAGCCCAGTCTTTTTCAAGGGCTGCAATTTGCTGTTCGCGTGTCAGTGCCATGGGGAAAAACCTCGTCGCGTCTTTGTGGAAAATCTACTGGGTTGAACATTCCGTTGGCCAGCCACTGTAGTCAGTGCGTGGTCATGGCTGCTCGCTGATCAGAAGCGTAGGCGGTCAGGTCAGGTCAGGTTCGACGGGGTAGGCGACAGGATGAACGATGGCTCAAGGGGGAGTTGAGCAGGTAAGGGCAGACTGCGAACGGTCTTCGGGCGTCGTGGGCCTTTGTACGATCCATCAGTGTGTTGCCGGGTTACCTGGTTAGCTTCCGTCCCTCGGGACAACTTCGTTCCAGTCGCAACCTCGTCAAACACGCCTTGTGGGCGGTACAGACACGAATCGGCTCGGGTGGGTAGCTTGGAGCGACGATCCGAAGGCCCTTGCCAGGGCCCCTGATTAGCGGGAGCGAGGCCATCATGCCCAGGCTTTTTTCGATCGTCAAATGTTTTGTAGTGCTTTTTTTCAGGCACTACATCTTTAGTCTAATACGACTCGTCAGTCAGTTTTTGGTGCTTCAGTTCAGGGTGTCGACCTTGACCCGCAATGTCAGGTCATCGCGGCCCTGCGTAGAGTAGGTGCGGGTTGCGGAGGTTTTATCGGCCTGAGTCTGGCGATTGATGCCGGCCAGAGGAATCCACTCGCCCAGGCGGCCGCTGATGGTTGTGTCGGTGCTTTGCACGTTCACTACATCGGGACGTTCCTGGCTCATGCGGTCACGGTTGGTACTGATCGCCAGGTGTACGGTGTCGCCGGTGACGCTGGCGGTGACATAGAACCCTTGGGTGACGTTGCGATACTGGGTCTGGTTTTGCAGGCGCCCGTAGCTGTCTTGCGAGGTGGTGGTCAGCGGCACGCTCTGGCCGACCTGGATCAGTGCGGGCACGCCTTCACTGGCCTGGATCTGCTGAATGCCGCCGTCGCGGCTGACGGTGCCGTAGCTGATGATGCGGGTCTGGCTGTCGCCGGTGTCCTGCTGATTGTTTTCATTGGTGTCGACGGTGATCAGCAGGCGCTTGGCTGGCGTATCCAGTTGTGCCAGCAGGGCGCGTAATCCCTGCACTTTGTCGGGGGCAGCGTTGACGATCAGCTGGTTGCCATAGGCGCTGACCGTACCGTCCTTGCCGATAAAATTCTGCGCCACCGGCAATAGGTCGGCGCTGGTGCGGTTGCTCAGGTTGAGGACTTCGGTGTCGGCGCTGGCCGAGACGCTTACAGCCAGGAGGAGGGCGGTGAGCAGGGTGCGTAGGTGCATGTCCGTTATCTCTGCGAGTCAATTAGGCGTGATAGTGCCAGTTTGTCGGCCTGGGCGGTCGCTTATTGAATCGTAGACGGCAAAATGCCCCGCATGGCAGGGCATTGCTGGTGGTGCTGAAATAGCTATCGGGGGCTTGCCCCCAATAGCAGCGACGCGATCTCGAATCAGGCTCCGCGCACCATATCGACATGGGGAATCCCGACTTCCAGGAATTCATCGCTGACGATCTCGAAACCCAAGCGCTCATAGAACGGTGCGGCATACACCTGGGCGCTGAGGAATTGCTTGGTCTGGCCACGTTTTTCAGCCGCTTCGATCACCGCCTCCATCAGCTTGTCGCCCACCTTCAGACCGCGCCAGTCCTTGAGTACCGACACGCGGCCGATCTCGCCGCTGGGCAGTAGGCGCGCAGTACCAATCGGAAAGTCACCCTCGTACGCGAGGAAATGCATGGCATCTGCGTCGTCGGAGTCCCACTCCAGTTCAGGTGGGACCGATTGTTCAGCGATAAACACCGCTTCACGAATGCGCCGAATCTCAGCGATATCCTTATGCCAGTCCGCGACACTTACGTGAATCTTATTCATCGGCAAATCCCAGGCTTCCTTGCTTCACCAGTTCGCACAGCAGGGCGCGACCGTCTTCGTCCGCCAGCCACGGGCCGAGGTTCTCGGCGTGCAGGGCATCGGCGGAGCAAATCATTTTCAGCAGTTCGCGCAATTTACCCGGCAAGTAGCGACTCTGGCCGCTGGCGAACAGCAGCACGTCATCGTCCACTTCCGACCAGGCCATGCGCGCGCTCGGGTTGCGCACCAGAATCGCGCCGTCCTGCAGGCTGGCGACGAAATCTTCTTCGCCCAGCTCTTCGCCGGCTACCAATTCCGGATAGCGCGGCTCGGTCATGAATTGGCCGAACCAGGTCAGCAGCATGCGCTCGTCGCTCATATGCTCGGCCAGCAGGCTCTTGAGGCGATCGAGGGCGTCGCTCTGGATCTGGTGCGGGTCGCTGACCGGCTGGACGTCGGCGTCGGTGTAGCGCTCTTCGTCGGTCAGGTATTGAGCGAGGAAGTCGGTGAAGTGGGTCAGCACTTCGGCTGCGCTTGGGGCGCGGAAGCCGACGGAGTAGGTCATGCAATCGTCTTCGGCAATGCCGTAGTGGGCCAGGCGCGGTGGCAGGTAGAGCATGTCACCCGGTTCCAGTACCCATTCGGCGCTTTCTTCGAATTCAGCCAGGATGCGCAGGTCGGCGTGTTGCAGCAGCGGGCTCTCGGAGTTGCACATCTGGCCGATCTTCCAGTTGCGCTTGCCTTGGGCCTGCAGCAGGAACACATCGTAGTTATCGAAGTGCGGGCCGACGCTGCCGCCGGGCGCGGCAAAGCTGATCATCACATCGTCGATGCGCCAGCTTGGCAGGAAGCGGAACTGCTCTAGCAGTTCGGCCACTTCCGGTACGAACTGATCGACCGCTTGCACCAGCAGGGTCCATTCGCGCTCGGGCAGTGTGCTGAAGGCGTCTTCGGCAAACGGGCCGCGGCGCAGTTCCCATGGACGTTCGCCGTGCTCGATCACCAGGCGCGATTCGACTTCTTCTTCCAAGGCCAGGCCGGCCAGTTCGTCGGCGTCGATGGGGCTTTCGAAGTCAGGGATGGCCTGACGGATCAGCAACGGTTTTTTCTGCCAGTAGTCGCGCAGGAATTCCCGTGCCGTGATGCCGCCCAGAAGTTGAAGAGGGATATCAGGATTCATGTGTAACCTATTGAAAAAAAGCACTTTTCAGACTGGAATAAAAACGCCCGGCGCGGCCGGGCGTCTCAAGGGTCTTGCTTGGATCAGATGCGCTTGGCCTGGGCCACGGCATTACCGATGTAATTGGCCGGGGTGAGCAGTTTCAGCTCGGCCTTGGCAGCAGCTGGCATATCCAGGCCATCGATGAAAGTTTGCAGCGCTTCAGGGCTGATGCCCTTGCCACGCGTCAACTCTTTGAGCTTCTCGTAGGGGTTTTCGATGTTGTAGCGACGCATCACGGTCTGGATCGGCTCGGCCAGTACTTCCCAGCAAGCGTCCAGGTCAGCGGCGATTTTCTGCTCGTTGAGTTCCAGTTTGCTGATGCCTTTGAGGCTGGCTTCGTACGCGATCACGCTGTGGGCGAAGCCCACGCCGAGGTTACGCAGTACGGTGGAGTCGGTCAGGTCGCGCTGCCAGCGGGAGATCGGCAACTTGCTGGCCAGGTGCTGGAACAGGGCGTTGGCGATGCCGAGGTTGCCTTCGGAGTTTTCGAAGTCGATCGGGTTGACCTTGTGCGGCATGGTCGACGAACCGATTTCGCCGGCAATGGTGCGCTGCTTGAAGTAGCCCAGGGAGATGTAGCCCCAGATATCGCGATCGAAGTCGATCAGGATGGTGTTGAAGCGCGCAATGGCGTCGAACAGCTCGGCGATGTAGTCGTGCGGTTCGATCTGTGTGGTGTACGGGTTGAAGCCCAGGCCCAGCTCGTCTTCGATAAATGCACGGGCGTTGGCTTCCCAGTCGATCTCGGGGTAGGCCGACAGGTGGGCGTTGTAGTTGCCCACGGCGCCGTTGATCTTGCCCAGCAACGGCACGGCGGCCACTTGGGCGATCTGGCGCTCAAGGCGGTAGACCACGTTGGCCAGCTCTTTGCCCAGGGTGGTAGGCGAGGCCGGCTGGCCGTGGGTGCGCGACAGCATCGGCACGTCGGCGAAACGGATCGCCAGTTCGCGGATAGCGTTGGCGGTCTGGCGCATCAGCGGCAGCATCACGTCATCACGGCCTTCGCGCAGCATCAGGGCGTGGGACAGGTTGTTGATGTCCTCGCTGGTGCAGGCAAAGTGGATGAACTCGCTGACCTGGGCCAGTTCCGGCAGCTTGGCCGCTTGCTCTTTGAGCAGGTACTCGATGGCTTTTACGTCGTGGTTGGTGGTGCGTTCGATCTCTTTCACACGCTCGGCGTGCTCCAGGGAGAAATTTTCCGCCAGGGTGTTGAGCACGGCGTTGGCTTCGGCGGAAAACGCCGGCACTTCGCTGATGGCGGGGTGAGCGGCCAGGCGCTGGAGCCAGCGCACTTCAACCAGGACGCGGGCACGGATCAGGCCGTACTCGCTGAAAATTGGGCGCAGGGCCTGGGTTTTGCCGGCGTAGCGGCCGTCAACAGGGGAAACCGCAGTGAGCGAAGAGAGCTGCATGGGGTGTTCTCGGACAGTCGGGCAACGAAATGGGGCGCGTATCATACATGAAAAAATCCGCCGGTCCGTCGCCAACTGACCGGCGTATTACGCGTAACGGCTTGAAAACAGCCTGCTGCTGCGACTTATTCGTTGCGCATCAACGGGTAAAGCTCTTTAAGCAATTTGCGACGGCTGATGACCAACTGCCAACGATGACCGCCCAACTGGCGCCATAACCGCGCCGAACGAATACCGGCCAGCAACAGGGCGCGGATCTTCGACGCGTTGTTCGGTTGTTGCAGGTTGCGCATGTCGCCATGCACCTGGATGCGCTGGCGCAGGGTGCTCAAGGTGTCTTGGTACAGCGCACCACAGGCGGCGATCACGTTTTCGTGGGCCGGGCCGAAGTGCTCCACCTGGGACTGGATTTGTGGCAGACGCTTGCCGATGGTCTCCAGCATGTCCTCACGCTTGGCCAATTGGCGCTCCAGACCGAGCATCGACAGGGCGTACCGCAGTGGCTCGCGTTGTAAGGTGCTGGGGTCGCGTTCCAGGGCGCCGATCAGGGCGCGATAACCTTCGCGCAGCGCCAGGTCGTCGCCGCCGTAGACTTCCAGGGTGTCCTTGGGGTCGCGGATCAACAGGCTGCCGAGCATGCAGGTCAGGCCAGCCTCGCCGACCTGGCCGGTCTTGGCGATCTTGTCCACCAGCACGGCGGCCAGAAATACGCCGCCCAGTGCGGTCAATTGCTCCTGGATCGGGCTCATGCCGGGTTGCTCCAGGGTTCGGCGACTTCGATCACGCCACCGCCCAGGCAGATCTCGCCGTCATAGAACACCACGGACTGGCCAGGGGTGACAGCGCGTTGCGGGTCATCGAAGGTGGCGCGGTAGCCGTTGGCGGTTTTTTCCAGGGTGCAGGGCTGATCGCTCTGGCGATAGCGCACTTTGGCGGTCAGGCGGCGCGGGGTGCTGAGGTCGATCGGGTTGACCCAGTAGATCTCCGACGCCAACAGCGCGCCGGAGAACAGCAGTGGATGTTCATTGCCCTGGCCGACGATCAGCACGTTGTGCTCCAGGTCTTTAACCAGCACGTACCACGGCTCTTCACCGGCGTCTTTTAAGCCGCCGATCCCTAGGCCCTGGCGTTGACCGATGGTGTGATACATCAGGCCATGATGACGGCCAATGACTTCACCTTCGGTGGTCTTGATCTCGCCCGGTTGTGCTGGCAGGTATTGCTTGAGGAAGTCGCTGAAGCGGCGTTCGCCGATAAAGCAGATCCCGGTGGAATCCTTCTTCTTGGCGGTGGCTAGGCCGTGCTGCTCGGCAATCTTGCGCACTTCGGGCTTTTCCAGTTCGCCCACGGGGAACAAGGTCTTGGCGATCTGTTCGCCACCGACGGCATGCAGGAAGTAGCTCTGGTCTTTGTTCGGGTCCAGGCCCTTGAGCAGTTCGGTGCGCCCGTCGATATCGCGACGGCGCACATAGTGGCCTGTGGCAATCAGGTCGGCGCCGAGCATCATGGCGTAGTCGAGGAATGCCTTGAACTTGATTTCGCGGTTGCACAGGATGTCCGGGTTCGGCGTGCGACCGGCCTTGTATTCGGCCAGGAAATGCTCGAACACGTTGTCCCAGTACTCGGCGGCGAAGTTGGCGGTGTGCAGCTTGACACCGATCTTGTCGCAAACGGCCTGGGCATCCGCCAGGTCGTCCATGGCGGTGCAATATTCCGTTCCATCGTCTTCTTCCCAGTTCTTCATGAACAGGCCTTCCACCTCATAGCCCTGCTCCATGAGCAGAACGGCGGAAACGGAAGAATCCACGCCGCCGGACATGCCGACGATGACGCGCTTCTTTTGTGTGTCAGAAGGGGCTGGATCACGCATAGGGTTTCAACGGGTGTCTTGAAAAAGGACGCGATTCTAACAGGCTGCGGCCTCTAAGGCTAAAGAGAAGGGCGGATCAATTCGAGACTGTGGCAGTGGCCGGCCAGATAATCATCGATACAGCGAATGATCAGCTCGCTGCGCCAGTCCTCGCGCAGGTCCATCAGTTCGTCGCGAGTGAGCCAGCGGGCGCGCATGATGCCTTCGTCGAGCTGATAGTCGGGATGGTGTTTCAGGGCCTTGGCGATGAAGCACACACGCTGGTAGGTCACGCCGTTGCTCGGGGCGGTGTACAGGTAGATGCCGACTATGCCGGTGGCTTCGACGTCCCAGCCGGTCTCTTCGAGGGTTTCGCGTACGGCGGCTTCGGTCAGGGTTTCATGTGGATCGAGGTGGCCGGCAGGCTGATTGAGTACGGCGCGACCGCCCTTAAGTTCTTCGACCATCAGGAACTTGCCATTGTCTTCGACGATGGTGGCGACGGTGATGTGGGGTTGCCAGGTCATGAGATACCTCTTGGTTCTGAATGTAACGCAGCCTTGGAGCCGGATCGCAGCGATTGTGGGGTGGTGCATAAGCAATCTGCATGATGCACCTGACATTTTATGATTTTACCGACTTCAGCTGCTGGCGCAGTTTATCTCTCCAGAGTTATCAGTCTGGAGAGTGTCATGAACCCGATTGCCCACAAACGCTACGAAGTGCGCCTTACATCGCCCCTGCCCATTGCCTTCATTCTGCTTTGGAGTTCCGGCTACATCGGCGGTGCGTTCGGTGTGCGTTATGGCGAGCCCTTCACCATGACGTTCTATCGGTTTGCCTTGGCTGCCCTGGTGTTTCTGGGGGTGGCGCTTGCGATAAAGGCTGAATGGCCGAGGCGGCTTGCACCTTACCTTCATGCGGTAGTCGCGGGCGCGCTCTTGCAGGCTCTGCAATTCGGCGGTCTCTACACCGGAATAAGTCAGGGCGTCCCCGCCGGGCAAGCTGCGCTGATTGTCGGGTTGATGCCCATATTCGTCGTGATCGGCGCCCATTTTTGTTTGGGTGAGCAATTGAGCTGGCGCGACCTGCCAGGTTCGATTCTGGGTGTCGGAGGAGTGGTCATTGTTGTCGGCAACAGTTTTTCAGGCGCCGACGCGCCAGTCGGCGGCTACGGCGCGGTGGGATTGGCGCTGTTGGGCATCACCCTCGGTACTCTTTATCAGAAGCGCTTTCTCGGTGGGGTCAATCTGTGGGTGGGGTGCTTCATTCAAATGGTTACTGCGTCGCTGCTCATGTTGATGCTGGCTTGCGCCGCTGAAACCATGCAGGTGACGCAGTGGGTGCCTTTTATTGCCTCAGTGGCCTGGATTAGTTTGATGAATTCTGTAGGCGCACTGACGATATTGTATTTGATGATTCGGCGGGGAGAGGCGAGTAAAGCGACGAACTTATTTCATGTGATTCCGGCGGTTACGCAGATCATGGCGGCGTTAGTGTTGGGGGAGGTGCCGAGCGTAGTAGTGATTGTGGGGTTTATTGTTTCGGGGGGAGGAGTTTATTTGATGAATCATTCGCGAGCAAAATAAGCCTCAATTACTGAGTACTGCTTAGCAGGAGAATAACAATGAATAAGAACGAGATAAATAATAAAAATATATTGAGCGATAAAATTTGCCGGTCAGGAGGAGGGTTGTATATCGATGGAGTTGATTGTTTAAATTTTGAGCCTTATGAAGTTGATGGGCGAAAGGGCGTCTCAATATTTTACCTTTATGATGCGAGGCGCAATGGGGAAGGATCAGTGGCTGCTCTGGTCCGTTATGACGGTGGAGCTCTAACGCCCAGGCATATACATCTGGGCTGGGAGTTGGTGCTAGTGGTCGAGGGCGAACTTGTCGATGACAGAGGGCGACATACGATAGGTGCGCTCCAAGTGTACCCTCCTGGCTCTACCCACCAACTTTCGTCTCCTTCAGGATGCACGTTTCTAGTCGTCTGGGAGCAGCCGGTTCAGCCCGTGACGTGTCTGGATGCAGAGGCTGTAGCATGAAAGTTATTAGCGAGCGACGAGCGGCAGAGCTAATTGAAGATGGATGGACAGTTATCCCTGGGGGATTTGGTAGTTGTGGGCATCCTGATGGACTTACTCGAGCAATCGGCGATCGTTACAAGCAAGAGGGGCGGCCTCGTAAACTTAGTCTGCTCTTTGCCTCTGCCGCTGGAGATCTTGAAGAAAGGGGCTTAGACGTTTTGGCCCAGAGTGGGCTGGTGGATAAGGTAATTGGAGGGTTCTGGGGGCTTATTCCACGGCTGGGAAATATGGCGCGCCTAGGAGAGATAGAGGCCCATAATTGGCCGCAGGGGGTCATTAGTCAGCTTTTTCGCGCGATTGCGGCGAAAAAGCCTGGGGTGATTTCGAATATCGGCTTAAATACTTTCGTTGATCCTGATTATGAGGGAGGACGCTTAAATATGCGGGCGGCACGTACGCTCGTTCAGAAAATCTCTATCAATGATAAGTCAATGCTTTTTTACCCTGCTATTAAGGTCGACTGTGCGTTGTTAAGAGGGACATCTTGTGATCCCTTGGGCAATATTTCGATGGAGCGGGAAGTGTCTCATAGTGACGCTCTAGCGCAGGCAATGGCAGTTAAAAACTGTGGTGGAATAGTGATTGTGCAGGTTGAAAGTTTAGTAGGTTTGCATGATATCGAGCCGCATGATGTCAAAGTCCCCGGACTATTGGTAGATTACGTCACAGTTTCGCGCCCTGGTGAGCATCCTCAAACTTACGGTGCGGCACATGACTCAGCGTTTACACGTCCGGGAGTGCTCACCCCTGATACAAGGTCGATTTCGTGTGCAGAGAGAGTTATTGCCAGGAGAGCTTTGCAGGAAATTCAGCATGAAAATGCTCGAGTTATCAATCTCGGTATTGGTATACCGGTAGCTATTGCTCAGGTGGCTGAGGAGTTGGGCTGTGCGGAGTCGATGAGCTTTACTGTTGAGTCCGGCGTTATAGGTGGCAGGCCAGCAGCCGGGCTGTCATTTGGTGCTAGCTATCGCCCACTGAGTATCATTGAACAGGCGGCTTTGTTTGATTTCTATGAAGGTGGTGGAATTGATGTAGCGTGCTTAGGCTTTGCTGAAATGGATAGCTTTGGCAATGTTAATGTCTCGAAGTTTGGTCAGAAGTTACAAGGTGCAGGTGGGTTCATAAATATCTCTCAGTCCGCACGATGTATTATTTTTTGTGGCACTTTCACGGCGGTAGGGTTGGTCGTGAATGTAAGTAAGGGCCAAATCCGGATAGTTCGGGAAGGTCGTGTAAGTAAATTCGTTCGTCAGGTTTCACATTTAACTTTCAGTGGTGACTATTCTAAATCGTTAGGTCAGAGAGTTATATATGTAACGGAGCGAGCTGTTTTTGCGTTGAGAGATGGGGTTGTTTACCTGGAAGAGGTCGCTCCCGGTATAAGTGTTGAGCGCGATATTATGCCGTTCATAGAGGGTGGGTTTGTAGTTTCAAGCAGCTGTAAGCTTATGTCTGAGGATTTGTTTTTTTTGTAACTTCATAGTATTTAGGTTTTGAGTGGTTAGGTGTTCAGCGTTCGGAAGAAAATTATGTAGGAGGTTGTTATGTCAGGTGAGGTTGTTACGATAATCGGTGGAGGTGCCTCAAGCGTCTCTTTTATTTACGCGTTTTTAAAAGGGCTGGCGAGATATGGATGTCATTCGAATATGTCGATTTTTTTGGTGGATAAGCAATCTCAATGTGGTCGAGGACTTGCGTATTCCGAGGACTGCGGTACAAATATCTTAAACACACGAGCCGAATTCATTTCGCCTTTCCCAGACCAGTCTGGGCATTTCTACAGATGGTTATTGGCTAATCGAGAAATTTGGGAAGATGATTTTCCTGATATTGAGCTATGTCCGCATGCATTTCTACCCCGACCCTTATTTGGGCTATATCTTGCGCACATGCTTCAATGTCTCATTAAAAAAGCTGTAGAACTCGGTTGCCAGTTAATTGCAGTGCATGACGAAGTCGTTAATCTTAGTTTTTCGCATGATGGAAGGGTCGTAGTATCCACAAAGGGAAATCTATCTTTCCCTAGTGATCATGTAGTATTGAGTTGTGGTAATGCGCGCAGTCTGGAACACCGACACCTTGCTGGCGCTGAAGGTTTTTTCTCCAGCCCTTACCCTATCAAACGTCTATGCAGGCTGATTCAAAAGCAGGCGAGTGTCGCAATTGTCGGTTCAAGACTGAGTGCTATCGATGCGGTGATCGGACTTACTGCTAATGGCCATAAAGGGCCCATTACTATGCATTCGCGCACGGGAGCCTTGCCTAGTGTCAGGGGGACTCAGGGGCGTTATAAGCCGTCAATACTAACGCCGGAAACTGTTAGATCTTGTATTTCTCGAGCTGGGGTAGTGCGGCTTGAAGACGTACTTCGTTGGGCGATGCAGGAATTAGCCCTGGAGGGCAAGCCGATTGATGCTGATTGGTCGACAATGTGTTCACAAAGGCCGGCTTTGGAGTTTCTTGAGGCGGAAATAGCTGCTGCCCGTCACCCACGGTTTTGGCAGTCCGTTCTCTATTCCACGAATGCTGTGCTTGATCTAATTTGGCCTGCAATGCCAGATGAGGATAAGAAAAGATTCCTGGGTTATTCAAGTTGGTGGATGGCATACCGTGTTTCAATTCCGATTGAAAATGCTCTAAAAATCAAGTCTTTAGTCGAGTCTGGGCAGCTATCAATCATCAAGGGAGAGCTTCAGTCTATTGAATATAATGGGAGATTTACCTTGAAAGTAGCTAAGCAGTCGAAAAGATATTTCCGCGGTTATGACGCTGTTGTGGTTGCTACAGGTACCCCTCGCGATGTTACTAAGTTTGATAATCTTTTGGTGCAGAATATTATTCAGCAGGGAATTGGGTGTGTAGACCCATTCGGAGGGTTAAAGGTATCTGCTGAGTCGGGCGGATTGATAAATCAGTCAGGATGTGTGGATGACAGAATCACTGTTCTGGGAGAGCTAACGAGCGGTGCGTTCTTTTTTACTAGTGCTTTAGAGATTAATTCTCGCCATTCGACGCAACGTGCAGAGTATGTTTTGGCTAGATTGTCGCAAACCTCCAATGCGCATTTTTATTCGCTTAAAGCTCAATTGCTGGCATAAGATGACGGAAAAATCTCAAATTAAACATTTTTTGTATTTTTTACTCGTAAATTCAGTTTTTCCCTAGCCGAACAGCTAGTGGCGAGTGAGACGTTGATTTGCCAAAATTGGAATATTTATTTTGGTAGGTGTGCGTCATGAGAGTCAATCTTGATGTTCAGTCTTTGCGAAGCTTTATAAAAGTAAGCGAAACCAAAAGTTTTACGCGCGCAGCCGAAGCTTTAAGCCTCACTCAGCCTGCCATTAGCCAGCAGATCAAGCGATTAGAAGATTTGTTAGGTGTGGAGTTATTTGCAAGGGAAAATCGACAGGTGTTTTTGACGGTGGAAGGAGAGAAACTTTTCGGTTATGCCAAGGATATCGTTGTTTGTAACGATAAAATTGGTAGACTTTTTGAAGTGGTTGAGAAAAGAGAAATAATTGTAATGGGTATGCCAGAGCATTTTTGTGAGGGGGTGCTCCCCAAAATTATTTCCAGCATGGCTGCTCACTTTCCTGCTATACAGCTGGTGGTAAAGGTCGCTAGGTCTGGTTTGCTAAGAGAGGCGGTAAATGAGGGCAAGATCGACCTATGCCTCGTGATAGATGAATTAAAAGAAACACATGAGCATCCTTGGCATACGTTATCGGTAAGGTGGTTTGCTGGTGAAAGCGCTGACTTGATCGATAACGTGCATAACGTTCCTCTCGCTTTGTTCAAGCCGCCCTGCGGGTTTCGTAGTCTGGCGATTCGGAGTCTAGAGGGCTGCGCTATCAAATGGCATTGTGTTTATGAGTCGGAGGATTTGATGTCGCTGAGGTCTGCAGTTCAGGCGGGAATTGGTATTACATTGCTACCTTTTATTGCGCATGTATCGGGTTTAAAAAGTCTAGAAAATTTCTCAAGTTTGCCGAAGTTACCTCAATTTGGAGTGATACCTAAAGAGCGAGCGGGTTGGAATCCTGTGTATAGACGCGAGGTGCTTGAGTTGATTCGCTCAGTATGGATTTCAGAGTATGCCAATATTAAGCAATGACTTAGAAAACACAAACCCCGACACTTGGCCGGGGTTTGTGATGCTGCTTTACAACCTTACTTCAACTTGGCAATCGCCGCGTTGAACGTGTTGCTCGGGCGCATGGCCTTGCTGGTCAGCTCAGGGTTCGGTGCGTAGTAGCCGCCGATGTCCACTGGCTTGCCCTGTACGGCATTGAGCTCGGCGACGATGGTCGCCTCGTTCGCAGCCAGGGTTTTGGCCAGTTCGCCGAACTGTGCTTGCAATGCCGTGTCTTCGGTCTGAGCGGCCAGGGCATCGGCCCAGTACAGCGCCAGGTAGAAGTGGCTGCCGCGGTTGTCGATGTTGCCGACTTTGCGCGATGGCGACTTGTTGTTGTCCAGGAACTGACCGGTGGCCTGGTCCAGGGTCTTGGATAGTACCAGGGCCTTCGGGTTGTTGTAGGTGACGCCCAGGTGTTCGAGGGACGCGGCCAGGGCCAGGAATTCACCCAGGGAGTCCCAGCGCAGGAAGTTTTCTTCCAGCAATTGCTGTACGTGCTTCGGTGCAGAGCCGCCAGCGCCGGTTTCGAACAGGCCGCCGCCGTTCATCAGCGGCACGATGGACAGCATTTTGGCGCTGGTGCCCAGTTCCATGATTGGGAACAGGTCGGTCAGGTAGTCACGCAGGACGTTGCCGGTCACCGAGATGGTGTCCAGGCCCTTGCGTGTGCGTTCCAGGGTGAACTTCATCGCGTCGACCGGCGACATGATGCGGATGTCCAAACCTTCGGTGTTGTGGTCTTTCAGGTAGGCCTGAACTTTCTCGACCACCACGCCGTCGTGGGCGCGCTTAGGGTCCAGCCAGAAAATGGCCGGGGTGTTGCTGGCGCGGGCGCGGTTGACGGCGAGCTTGACCCAGTCTTGGATCGGCGCGTCTTTGGTCTGGCACATGCGGAAGATGTCGCCAGCTTCGACGCTCTGTTCCATCAGCAGGTTGCCCTTGCTGTCGGTGACGCGGACCACGCCGTCAGCCTTGATCTGGAACGTCTTGTCGTGGGAGCCGTACTCTTCGGCTTTCTTGGCCATCAGGCCAACGTTCGGAACGCTGCCCATGGTGGTTGGGTCGAACGCGCCATTGGCCTTGCAGTCTTCGATGACGGCTTGGTAGATGGTGGCGTAGCAACGATCCGGGATCACAGCCTTGGTGTCGTGCAGTTGGCCGTCGGTGCCCCACATTTTGCCGGAGTCACGGATCATGGCCGGCATCGAAGCGTCGACAATTACGTCGCTCGGCACGTGCAGGTTGGTGATGCCCTTGTCTGAGTTGACCATCGCCAGGGAAGGGCGAGCGGCGTAGACGGCCTGGATGTCGGCTTCGATCTGCGCTTGTTGGTCGGCCGGCAGGGTCTTGATGCGAGCGTACAGGTCGCCGATGCCGTTGTTCAGGTTGAAGCCGATCTGTTCCAGCACGGCGGCGTGCTTGGTCAGGGCGTCTTTATAGAACTCGGCAACGATCTGGCCGAACATGATCGGGTCGGAGACCTTCATCATGGTGGCTTTGAGGTGGACCGACAGCAATACGCCTTTTTGCTTGGCGTCTTCGATCTCGGCGGCGATGAACGAACGCAGGGCGTTCTTGCTCAGCACGGCGCTGTCGAGGATTTCGCCAGCCTGAACGGAAGTCTTTTCCTTCAGCACGGTGGCGGTGCCGTCTTTGGCGACCAGCTCGATCTTCACGGCGTCAGCGGCTTCGATTTGTACGGCTTTTTCGCTGCCGTAGAAGTCGCCGTTGCTCATGTGAGCGACGTGGGACTTGGAGTCTGCCGCCCAGGCGCCCATTTTGTGCGGGTGCTTGCGTGCGTAGTTCTTGACCGACAGCGGCGCGCGGCGGTCGGAGTTGCCTTCGCGCAGTACCGGGTTTACGGCGCTGCCTTTGACCTTGTCGTAACGGGCACGGGTTTCTTTTTCCGCGTCGGTGGTTACGGTTTCCGGGTAGTCCGGAAGGGCGTAGCCCTGGGCCTGCAATTCTTTGATCGCCGCCTGCAATTGAGGGGTCGAGGCGCTGATGTTAGGCAGTTTGATGATGTTGGCTTCAGGAGTTACGGCCAGGTCGCCCAGTTCGGCGAGGTGGTCCGGTACGGCCTTGTTACCCAGTTGCTCGGGGAAGCTTGCGAGGATGCGCCCGGCGAGGGAAATGTCGCGGGTTTCCACGGCAATATCAGCGGAAGCGGTGAAGGCCTCTACGATAGGCAGCAGTGAATAGGTGGCGAGGGCTGGAGCTTCGTCGGTGAAGGTGTAGATGATCTTCGAGCGGGTGGGCATATTCGGATTAACTCTCTTCTTTGCTGAAAGCGTGCGCAGAAACTCGAGATGCGCCGGGTGGAGCGCGTTCGTTCAAAGTCATCCATGAGCGAAATATCGAGGTTTCTTCGCGGTGATGTTGGGTTGCATCAGTCGAGCGTCAAGCGGGTGGACTATTGTAATAGTCCTGCTTTCTGGCGGAGGGCCCGATTCTAGAGCGGTCTGCCGGCGTGACTCTTGGGTCAGCGGCGGCATTATACATAGGTCGCTATGCTTACGCTGAGCCTTCATACAAAAGGTGGGTCGTCCATTGGTCTAAAGGTCGCAGGTACTGGTTTACGCCTAAAGTCGCACGATGTGCTCAAGATTGGCGTTTTTCCCTTTGCTTTCAGGCTTGTAGGCGACAATTTATGCTGTTTTCGATGCAAATGAGCATGGCGCAAGGTTTCGGTCGCCATTTATCTGGAGTAGGCTCGAACGCAGCCAGATGTTCAATCCAACGATGGAGTTCAGCATGGGATACAAGAAGATTCAGGTTCCGGCAGTCGGCGACAAAATCACCGTCAACGCAGACCATTCTCTCAATGTTCCTGACCACCCGATCATCCCGTTCATCGAGGGTGACGGCATTGGCGTCGACATCAGCCCGGTGATGATCAAGGTCGTCGACGCAGCGGTTGCCAAGGCTTACGGCGGCAAGCGCAAGATTTCCTGGATGGAGGTTTATGCCGGCGAGAAAGCGACACAGGTTTACGACCAAGATACCTGGCTGCCTCAGGAAACCCTGGACGCAGTTAAGGACTACGTGGTGTCGATCAAGGGCCCGTTGACTACCCCGGTGGGTGGCGGTATCCGTTCGTTGAACGTTGCCCTGCGTCAGCAACTCGATCTGTATGTGTGCCTGCGCCCTGTGCGTTGGTTCGAAGGCGTGCCCAGCCCGGTGAAAAAGCCTGGCGACGTGGACATGACCATCTTCCGTGAGAACTCCGAAGATATTTACGCCGGTATTGAATGGAAAGCCGGTTCGCCGGAAGCGATCAAAGTGATCAAGTTCCTTAAGGAGGAAATGGGCGTCACTAAGATTCGCTTCGACCAGGACTGCGGGATTGGCGTCAAGCCGGTGTCCAAGGAAGGTACTCAGCGTCTGGCGCGTAAAGCCCTGCAATATGTCGTGGATAACGACCGTGACTCGCTGACCATCGTGCACAAAGGCAACATTATGAAGTTCACCGAAGGTGCCTTCAAAGAATGGGCCTACGAAGTGGCTGCGCAGGAGTTTGGCGCGACTCTGTTGGATGGCGGTCCTTGGATGCAGTTCAAGAACCCGAAAACCGGCAAAAACGTGGTGGTCAAAGATGCGATTGCTGACGCCATGCTCCAGCAGATACTGCTGCGCCCAGCCGAATATGACGTGATCGCGACCCTTAACCTCAACGGTGACTACCTGTCCGATGCCCTCGCGGCGGAGGTGGGTGGGATTGGTATCGCGCCAGGCGCCAACCTGTCCGACACCGTGGCGATGTTCGAAGCCACCCACGGCACAGCGCCCAAATATGCGGGCAAAGATCAGGTCAACCCAGGTTCGCTGATTCTGTCGGCGGAAATGATGTTGCGCCATATGGGCTGGACCGAAGCTGCGGACTTGATCATCAAGGGCACCAACGGGGCGATTTCGGCCAAGACCGTGACCTATGATTTCGAGCGCCTGATGGAGGGCGCGAAGCTGGTGTCGTCGTCAGGCTTTGGTGATGCGTTGATTTCGCATATGTAAGGCAGGCTAAAAAACGGCCATTCTGCAGAACCAGAATGGCCGTTTTTTTTGCAGGCTATTTACCCAAATGTGATCAGGCCAGTTGCTTATTTTGTTTAGAGGGCTGGTCTTTTTTGGGCTGTTTTTCGTGCGTAACGTCGTGGGCCGTCCCAGGCGCTGCCGCGCAGGCCGCACAAATTGCGACGGCATGCAGTCCCTTTGGCCCCTGAATGATCTCGAACTCCACGCTTTGGCCTGCTTTCAGCGTCTTGTAGCCGTCCATGGTGATCGCTGAATAGTGCGCAAAAAGGTCCTCGCTTTTACCTTCTTCATTAATAAAGCCATATCCCTTGGCATTATTGAACCACTTGACCTTGCCTTTGATCTTGACGCCAGACATAACCCATTTCCTTCTGCACCAGACTCCATCACTGGAGTATCATCCAGTTTATCCGTCCTAACCCGAATAAATAAGGTTGACTGCGCGGACCTTTTTTACCCACTGTGGGTTCTATTGGTTGTAACACCGATTTGCCGATAGTCAAGGCGACCAATCGCTCAGCGTTGAAATTCTGACAGGTTGCCCCCACCACTGTATTGAACAACTGACGAACCTTTCTTTCCATGCATGCAATCAGCCAGATTCGACTAACATTCAATCAGGATCGACCGGATCACGAACACGATGACGACGGTTCTGCAGGCATTGCTGTTCAGGAGGCCAAGCCTGCCTTACAGGCGCCGCCGATGTACAAGGTGGTTTTGTTCAACGATGACTACACACCGATGGATTTCGTGGTCGAAGTGCTCGAGGTGTTTTTTAACCTGAACCGCGAGTTGGCGACCAAGGTAATGCTGGCCGTTCATACAGAAGGACGGGCAGTATGTGGAGTGTTTACCCGCGACATCGCCGAGACAAAGGCCATGCAGGTCAACCAGTACGCCAGGGAAAGCCAGCATCCGCTACTCTGTGAAATCGAGAAGGACGGTTAACGCCGACCACTTGGGTATGAGGTGAAGCTATGTTAAACCGCGAGCTCGAAGTCACCCTCAATCTTGCCTTCAAGGAGGCTCGCTCGAAGCGTCATGAATTCATGACCGTCGAGCACCTGCTGCTGGCACTTTTGGATAACGAAGCTGCCGCCACCGTTCTGCGTGCGTGCGGCGCCAATCTCGATAAGCTCAAGCATGATCTGCAGGAGTTTATCGACTCCACCACGCCACTGATCCCCGTGCATGACGAGGACCGTGAAACCCAGCCTACCCTGGGCTTTCAGCGGGTATTGCAGCGTGCTGTGTTCCACGTACAGAGCTCCGGTAAGCGCGAAGTCACAGGGGCCAATGTGCTCGTGGCGATCTTCAGCGAACAGGAAAGTCAGGCTGTGTTTCTGCTCAAGCAGCAGAGCGTTGCCCGTATTGATGTCGTCAACTACATCGCCCACGGTATCTCCAAAGTGCCAGGGCACGGCGATCATTCCGAGGGTGAGCAGGATATGCAGGACGACGAGGGCGGTGAGTCTTCTTCTTCGGGCAATCCACTGGATGCCTATGCCAGCAACCTCAACGAACTGGCGCGCCAGGGGCGGATCGATCCGTTGGTGGGGCGTGAGCTTGAGGTCGAGCGGGTAGCGCAGATCCTCGCGCGCCGTCGCAAGAACAACCCCTTGCTGGTCGGCGAGGCAGGTGTGGGCAAGACTGCGATAGCCGAAGGTCTGGCCAAGCGTATTGTCGACAACCAAGTGCCGGATCTGCTGGCCAATAGTGTTGTGTACTCACTCGACTTGGGTGCGTTGCTTGCCGGTACCAAATACCGCGGCGACTTTGAGAAGCGCTTCAAGGCATTGCTGGGCGAGTTGAAAAAACGTCCCCAGGCGATTCTGTTTATTGACGAAATCCACACCATCATCGGAGCCGGTGCGGCTTCCGGCGGGGTCATGGATGCTTCCAATTTACTCAAGCCGTTGCTGTCGTCAGGTGATATCCGCTGCATCGGTTCGACCACGTTCCAGGAATTTCGCGGAATCTTCGAAAAAGACCGCGCCTTGGCGCGCCGCTTCCAGAAGGTCGATGTGTCCGAGCCGTCGGTGGAAGACACCATCGGCATCCTGCGCGGGCTGAAAGGGCGTTTCGAATCGCACCATGGCATCGAGTACACCGACGAGGCGCTGCGTTCGGCTGCGGAGCTGGCATCGCGCTACATCAATGATCGACACATGCCGGATAAGGCGATCGATGTGATTGATGAGGCGGGCGCTTACCAGCGTCTCCAGCCGGTCGAGAAGCGTGTCAAGCGCATCGACGTGCCGCAGGTTGAAGATATCGTGGCCAAGATTGCGCGGATTCCGCCGAAGCACGTCACCAGCTCCGACAAAGAGCTGCTGCGTAACCTGGAGCGTGATCTCAAGCTGACCGTGTTCGGCCAGGATGCGGCCATCGACTCGTTGTCCACTGCGATCAAGTTGTCGCGCGCGGGCCTCAAGTCGCCGGACAAGCCTGTCGGTTCGTTCCTGTTCGCTGGTCCCACCGGCGTTGGCAAGACCGAGGCGGCGCGGCAGTTGGCCAAGGCCATGGGGATCGAGTTGGTTCGCTTCGACATGTCCGAGTACATGGAGCGGCATACCGTGTCGCGTTTGATCGGTGCGCCTCCAGGCTATGTCGGCTTCGATCAGGGCGGTCTGTTGACCGAGGCGATCACCAAGCAGCCCCACTGCGTATTGTTGCTCGATGAAATCGAGAAGGCTCACCCGGAAGTCTTCAACCTGCTGCTGCAGGTTATGGACCACGGGACCCTCACCGATAACAACGGGCGCAAGGCGGATTTCCGCAATGTGATCGTGATCATGACCACCAACGCCGGTGCCGAAACGGCTGCGCGGGCCTCGATTGGCTTCAGTCATCAGGATCACTCTTCCGATGCGATGGAAGTGATCAAGAAGAGCTTTACGCCGGAGTTCCGCAACCGTTTGGACACCATTATCCAGTTTGGTCGCCTCAGCCATGAGGTTATCAAGAGCGTGGTGGACAAGTTCCTTACCGAGCTTCAGGCGCAGTTGGAAGACAAGCGCGTGCAGTTGGAGGTAACGGACGCCGCACGCAGCTGGCTGGCAGAGGGTGGTTACGACGCGGCAATGGGCGCTCGTCCGATGGCGCGCCTGATTCAGGACAAGATCAAGCGGCCGCTGGCCGAAGAGATCCTGTTCGGCGAGTTGGCGGACCACGGCGGCGTGGTGCACATCGATCTGAAGGACGGCGAGTTGACCTTCGACTTCGAAACCACGGCGGAAATGGCCTAATCGTTCTGTACCCATGCAAGAGGCGCCGAAAGGCGCCTTTTTGCTGTCTGGAAAAATAATTGCAAGAACAATTAAGTCCAGTGTGGGGAGGTGTCAGCAACAACCCAGGTACACAAAAACGCCCGGCATAACCGGGCGTTTTGTATTGACTTGCTTAGCGAGCGCGGTAAGTGATGCGCCCTTTGCTCAAGTCATAGGGCGTCAGCTCGACGCGCACTTTGTCACCGGTAAGAATACGAATGTAGTTCTTGCGCATCTTGCCGGAGATATGCGCGGTTACGACGTGCCCATTTTCCAACTCCACACGAAACATGGTGTTGGGCAGGGTGTCGACGACAGTGCCTTCCATTTCGAAGCTGTCTTCTTTCGACATGCAGTAAAGCCCTCGGTATCCAGTGAATGGCCCGGTGCAACTGCGCCAGGCAAAAGCGGCGTGCATTGTGCCCGAAAAAGGGTGTTTAAGCCAAGGGGTTCTAGTTAAGCGTGACCCATCTTTGATTAATCAGTAGCTCAATGGGCCGATATTGGGTCTTGTAGTTCATCTTTTTGCAGTTTTTGATCCAGTAGCCGAGGTACACCGCCTCCAGTTCCAAGCGCAGTGCTTCGCCAATCTGCCAGAGGATCGCAAACCGTCCCAGGCTGCGCCGTTCCTCGCCCGGCTCGTAGAAGGTGTACACCGCCGACAAGCCGTTAGGCAGCAGATCGGTCACCGCCACTGCCATCAGTTGCCCGTGTGCACGAAACTCATAGAATCGCGAGAACGGCAGATCGCGCACCAGAAAGGTCGAAAACTGGTCGCGACTGGGCGGGAACATATCGCCGTCGGCGTGGCGCTGTTCGATATAACGCTGGTAAAGATCGAAATACTCTTCGGTGAAGCGTGGCTTGGATGAGGTTACCGTCAGATCGGCGTTGCGCTTGAGGATGCGCTTTTGATTGCGGTCCGGCGTGAATTGCGCAACCGGGATGCGGGCCGGGACGCAGGCATTGCAGTTCTGGCAGTGAGGCCGGTACAGATGGTCGCCGCTGCGTCGAAAGCCCATTTCCGATAAGTCGGCGTACACATGCACGTCCATGGGCTGGCTGGGATCGAGGAACAGCGTAGTAGCCTGCTCGTCGGGCAGATAGCTGCAAGAGTGAGCTTGAGTGGCATAAAACTTCAAGCGCGCCAGCTCGGTCATGATCAACCCTCGAAATAAGCTTTGAAATAAGTGTAAGCCAGGTCGGCGCAAGCCGCTTAATAAACCCAGGGTCCGGTGTTGGGTCGGTCCAAGTGCTCACGCAGAAAGCCCGCGAACTCATGGCGCGGGATGGCGCGGGCGCCCAAGCTGTGCAAATGGTCGTTGGGCATCTGGCAGTCGATCAGCACGTACCCCCAAGCCTGCAACTGGCGGGTGAGGGTGGCGAAACCGAATTTCGAGGCGTTATCGGCGCGGCTGAACATGGATTCCCCAAAGAACAGCTGGCCCATTGCTAGCCCGTATAGGCCGCCGACCAGGGTGTCGCCGTCCCACACCTCCACCGAGTGGGCATAGCCACGTTTGTGCAGTTCCACATAGGCACGCTGGATGCCTTCGGTGATCCAGGTGCTGTCGGCGTAAGCTCGTGGTGCGGCGCACGCTTGGATAACGGCGGCAAAGTCCTGGTCGAAGGTCACGGTATAGCGCTGCTGGCGCAACAGTTTGGCCAGACTGCGGGATACGTGCAGCTCATCGGGGAATATCACGGTACGCGGGTCCGGTGACCACCACAAAATGGGCTGGCCCTCGGAGAACCACGGGAAACAGCCATGACGATAGGCTTCAACCAGGCGCTCGGCCGATAGGTCGCCACCGGCGGCGAGCAGGCCATTGGGCTCGCGCATGGCCTTGGTCAGCGGCGGGAAGGTCAGTGAGTCGCGTTGTAGCCAGGTCAGCATGGGCATCCAGGTTTGCGGAAGGGGAGGGGAGTGACGGGCTTGGCGCCTGCCTCGGACAAGCTGATTATTGTCGACCCAACGCTGTGGGGCCAGCTCGAATCGGTTGTCAGGGTGGAATGGCCGGCGCAGGTGCCTCTGCAACTCTGTGTCATGGGTGTGGTCGTAATCGGGTCAGGCGCATGCAGGCCATTTGCCAAGCTTGCTTGGATTGGTAAAAACCGCGCATAAGCCTTTGTCAGCAAAGACAATGCATGCTCAAATTGAACATGCTGTCATACATTAATTGGGCGGGCTGTCGGGTAGGAGGCAATGGCGTGGCATCGCGGGCACAAATCCGTACAATGCGGCCATTGTGGCGGTATCGCCGTTTCGCCTGGCAATCGGCAGTGTTAAAAGTAGTTTCTACCCGTTCGTTCATTTTTCAGCTGCCCGGATCCGGCAGTATTTTGCAGTCATTCAACAGATGGACGCGCTAAAAGGCGCAGGAAAAGACCCGTTTTGAAGAAATCCACCGCGACACCTAAAACAGTCGTGCCGGCCTGGCGTCAGCACCTGCATTATCGTCTCAAGGAAGGTGCGCTTATCGCGATCGGCGCTCTGTGCCTGTTCCTGATGATGGCCTTGCTCACCTATGGCAAGGACGATCCGGGCTGGAGCCACAACAGCAAGATCGATGACGTGCAGAACTTCGGCGGGCCCGTGGGCTCCTACAGCGCCGATATTCTGTTCATGGTGCTGGGTTACTTTGCCTATATCTTCCCCCTGCTGCTGGCGATCAAGACCTGGCAGATCTTCCGCCAGCGCCATGAGCCTTGGCAGTGGAGCGGCTGGCTGTTCTCGTGGCGTTTGATCGGCCTGGTGTTTCTGGTGTTGTCCGGCGCGGCTCTGGCCCATATCCATTTCCATGCGCCTACCGGCCTGCCAGCAGGCGCGGGCGGTGCGCTGGGCGAAAGCCTCGGCGACCTGGCGCGCAAGACCCTGAATATCCAGGGCAGCACCTTGATGTTTATCGCGCTGTTCCTGTTCGGCCTTACAGTGTTCACCGACCTGTCATGGTTCAAGGTGATGGACGTGACCGGCAAGATCACCCTCGATCTGCTTGAGCTGTTCCAGGGCGCCGCCAACCGCTGGTGGGCCGCCCGGGTGGAGCGCAAGCGCATGGTGGCCCAACTGCGCGAGGTGGATACCCGTGTCAACGAGGTGGTCGCGCCGAGCACGCCGGATCGGCGTGAGCAGGCCAAGGTCAAGGAACGCCTGATCGAGCGCGAGCAGGCCCTGAGCAAGCATATGTCGGATCGCGAGAAGCAGGTGCCACCAGTGATCGCCCCGGCACCGCCCAAGGCTCCGGAGCCGAGTCATCGCGTACAGAAAGAGAAGCAGGCCCCGTTGTTTATCGACAGCGCGGTCGAAGGCACCTTGCCACCTATCTCGATCCTCGACCCCGCCGAAAAGAAACAACTCAACTATTCCCCTGAGTCCCTGGCGGCCGTTGGCCATCTGTTGGAAATCAAACTCAAGGAATTCGGCGTCGAAGTGTCGGTGGACTCCATTCACCCCGGCCCCGTGATCACCCGTTACGAAATCCAGCCAGCTGCTGGCGTAAAAGTCAGCCGCATCTCTAACCTGGCGAAAGACTTGGCGCGCTCCCTGGCAGTAACCAGCGTGCGCGTGGTGGAAGTGATCCCCGGTAAAACCACCGTGGGTATCGAAATTCCCAACGAAGACCGCCAGATCGTGCGCTTCTCCGAAGTGCTGTCGACTCCTGAGTACGACAACTTCAAATCGCCGGTCACCCTGGCTCTTGGCCATGACATCGGCGGCAAGCCGGTGATTACCGACCTGGCGAAAATGCCCCACTTGCTGGTGGCCGGTACCACCGGTTCCGGTAAGTCGGTGGGCGTGAACGCCATGATCCTGTCGATTCTGTTCAAGTCCGGCCCGGAAGACGCCAAGCTGATCATGATCGACCCGAAGATGCTCGAACTGTCGATCTACGAAGGCATTCCGCACCTGTTGTGTCCCGTGGTCACCGACATGAAGGACGCCGCCAACGCCCTGCGCTGGAGCGTGGCCGAGATGGAGCGCCGCTACAAATTGATGGCGAAGATGGGCGTGCGTAATCTTTCGGGCTTCAATGCCAAGATCAAGGAAGCCCAGGAGCGCGGCGAGACCATTCCGGACCCGCTGTACAAACGCGAGAACATCCACGACGAAGCGCCGATACTGACCAAGCTGCCGACCATTGTCGTAGTGGTGGACGAATTCGCCGACATGATGATGATCGTCGGCAAGAAGGTCGAAGAACTGATCGCGCGTATCGCCCAGAAAGCTCGTGCGGCCGGTATTCACCTGATCCTCGCGACCCAGCGTCCATCGGTGGACGTGATCACCGGTCTGATCAAGGCCAACATCCCGACCCGCATGGCGTTCCAGGTGTCGAGCAAGATCGACTCGCGGACCATCATCGACCAGGGCGGCGCCGAACAGTTGCTGGGCCACGGTGACATGCTCTACATGCCGCCGGGCACCAGCCTGCCGATCCGTGTTCACGGTGCGTTCGTTTCCGATGATGAAGTTCACCGCGTGGTGGAAGCCTGGAAGCTGCGTGGCGCCCCCGAGTACAACGACGACATCCTCAACGGCGTGGAAGAGGCCGGCAGCGGCTTCGAGAACGGCGGCGGGGGTGGTGACGACGATGCCGAAACCGATGCGCTGTACGACGAAGCCGTGGCCTTTGTGCTGGAGAGCCGTCGTGCTTCGATCTCCGCGGTGCAGCGTAAGCTGAAGATCGGCTACAACCGTGCCGCCCGCATGATCGAAGCCATGGAAATGGCCGGCGTGGTGACCGCAATGAACACCAACGGCTCGCGCGAAGTCATTGCCCCCGGGCAAATGCGCGACTGACCTCGCGCCGCATGGCAGCATGCGGCGTGCCCTGCTTACTCAATGAGGATTCCCATGCGTCTTATCCGCATGCTGTTGTTGCCGGCCCTGGCCCTGACCGCTGTTTCGGCCCACGCCGACCCGGCCTCCGTCAAAAGCCTGACCAACCTGCTGGACAAATCCAAGACCCTGACCGCGCGCTTTTCGCAACTGACCCTGGATGCCGGCGGTACTCATCTGCAGGAAACCGCAGGGGAAATGGCGGTGCAGCGCCCAGGGCTGTTCTACTGGCACACCGAGGGCAAGGCCGAGCAGACCATCGTGTCCGATGGCCAGAAAGTCACGTTGTGGGACCCGGACTTGGAGCAAGCGACCATCAAGAAGCTCGACCCGCGCCTGAACCAGACTCCCGCACTGCTGTTGTCGGGTGATGTGTCGAAAATCAGCGACAGCTTCGACATCACCTCCAAGCAAACCAGCAACGTGATCGAGTTCACCCTCAGGCCCAAGTCTAAGGATACGCTGTTTGACACGCTGTCCTTGTCGTTCGGCAATGGCGTGATCAATAACATGCGCCTGATCGACAGCGTCGGCCAGCGCACCGATATCCTGTTCTCCGGGGTCAAGGCCAACGAGCCGGTGCCGGCGTCCAAGTTCAAGTTCGACATCCCCAAGGGTGCCGACGTGATTCAGGAATAATCTGCCCCGAGGTTTCAAACGCTGCCCATGGATTTGTTTCGAAGTGACCCGATTGCCCAGCCCTTGGCCGCGCGCCTGCGCTCGACCAACCTGGATGAGTACGTCGGTCAAGAACACCTGCTCGCTCGCGGCAAGCCCCTGCGCGAAGCCCTGGAGCAGGGGGCGCTGCACTCGATGATCTTCTGGGGGCCGCCAGGCGTGGGCAAGACCACCCTGGCGCGCCTGTTGGCGAAGGTCTCGGATGCGCATTTCGAAACGGTCTCGGCGGTGCTCGCCGGGGTCAAGGAAATCCGCCAGGCCGTTGAAGTGGCCAAGCAGCAGGCCGGTCAGTATGGCAAGCGCACCATTTTGTTCGTCGATGAAGTGCACCGCTTCAACAAGTCGCAGCAAGATGCGTTTTTGCCGTATGTCGAAGACGGCACGCTGATTTTTATCGGTGCCACCACCGAAAACCCCTCATTTGAGCTCAACAACGCGTTGCTGTCGCGGGCGCGAGTCTACGTACTCAAAAGCCTCGATGAAGCGGCGATGCAAAAGCTGCTGCATCGCGCCTTGAGCGAAGACAAGGGGCTGGGCAGGCGTCGTCTGAGCGTGGGCGACGAAGCCTTCAAGATTTTGCTCACGGCCGCAGACGGCGACGGCCGCCGCTTTCTCAATCTGCTGGAAAACGCCTCGGACCTGGCCGAAGACGGCAGCGAAATCGGTGTCGACCTGTTGCAAAGCCTGCTCGGTGACACACGCCGGCGTTTCGACAAGGGCGGCGAAGCGTTTTACGACCAGATTTCGGCGTTGCACAAATCCGTACGCGGCTCCAACCCGGACGGTGCGTTGTATTGGTTCGCGCGCATGATCGACGGTGGCTGCGACCCCCTGTACCTGGCCCGCCGCGTGGTACGCATGGCCAGCGAAGACATCGGCAACGCCGACCCGCGGGCTTTGAGCCTGTGCCTGGCGGCCTGGGATGTGCAGGAGCGCCTCGGCAGCCCGGAAGGCGAATTGGCGGTGGCCCAGGCCATCACCTACCTGGCCTGCGCGCCAAAAAGCAATGCGGTGTATATGGGTTTCAAGTCCGCCCTGCGCGCGGCCGCCGAGTACGGCTCCCTGGAAGTGCCGCTGCACCTGCGCAATGCGCCGACCAAGCTGATGAAACAACTGGGCTACGGTGACGAATACCGTTATGCCCACGATGAGCCGGACGCCTACGCTGCCGGCGAAGACTACTTTCCCGACGCCCTGGAGCCCCAGCCGTTCTATCAGCCAGTGCCGCGCGGCCTGGAGCTGAAGATCGGCGAAAAGCTCAACCACCTCGCGCAACTCGATCGCCTCAGCCCCAAACAGCGGAGAAAGTAGTGCTCAAGACAATTCTTGCCGTGTCCGTGGCCGGCATCGCTGGTACATTATTGCGTTTCGCCACCGGCACCTGGGTCAGCGCCAATTGGCCGAAGCATTTTTATGCGGCGACCTTGGCGGTCAACCTGGTGGGCTGTTTGATTATCGGGCTGTTGTACGGCTGGTTCCTGTTGCGCCCGGAAGTGCCGATTGAGATTCGTGCTGGCTTGATTGTCGGCTTTGTAGGTGGTCTGACGACCTTTTCATCCTTTTCACTGGATACGCTGCGCTTGCTGGAAAGCGGGCAGGCCCTTGTCGCCTTCGGGTACCTGGGCATCAGCGTGTTCGGCGGGCTGCTCGCCACCTGGGCTGGCCTGTCCCTGACCAAACTTTGATAAACGAGAGACCGACATGCTCGATTCCAAACTGTTACGTAGCAACCTTCAGGACGTAGCGGACCGCCTGGCTTCCCGTGGCTTTGCCCTGGATGTCGCGCGCATCGAAGCGCTGGAAGAACAGCGCAAGACCGTCCAGACCCGCACCGAAGCACTGCAGGCTGAGCGGAATGCGCGTTCCAAATCCATCGGTCAGGCCAAGCAGCGCGGTGAAGACATCGCGCCGTTGATGGCGGACGTCGAGCGCATGGGCACCGAGCTGTCCGACGGCAAGGCCGAACTGGACAAGATTCAGTCCGAGCTGGATCAGATCCTGCTGGGCATCCCCAACCTGCCGGACGCCTCCGTACCGGTCGGCGAAGACGAAGACGGCAACGTCGAAGTGCGCCGCTGGGGCACGCCGAAAGCCTTTGATTTCCCGATCAAAGACCACGTCGCCCTGGGCGAATCGAGCGGTGGCCTGGATTTCGAGACCGCCGCCAAGCTGTCCGGCGCGCGCTTTGCCTTGCTGCGTGGCCCGATCGCGCGCCTGCATCGCGCCCTGGCGCAGTTCATGATCAACCTGCACACCGGTGAGCACGGCTACGAAGAAGCCTACACGCCTTACCTGGTTCAGGCGCCAGCGCTGCAGGGCACCGGCCAGCTGCCGAAGTTCGAGGAAGAGCTGTTCAAGATCAGCCGCGACGGCGAGGCCGATTTCTATCTGATTCCGACCGCTGAAGTGTCGCTGACCAATATCGTCGCCGGCGAGATTCTCGACGCCAAGCAACTGCCGATCAAATTCGTCGCCCACACCCCGTGCTTCCGTAGCGAAGCCGGCGCATCGGGGCGCGACACCCGCGGCATGATCCGCCAGCACCAGTTCGACAAAGTCGAGATGGTGCAGGTGGTCGAGCCGTCCACGTCGATGGAAGCCCTGGAAGGCCTGACCGCCAACGCCGAGCGCGTCCTGCAACTGCTGGAGCTGCCGTATCGCGTACTGGCGCTGTGCACCGGCGACATGGGCTTCAGCGCGGTAAAAACCTACGACCTCGAAGTGTGGGTGCCCAGCCAGGACAAGTACCGCGAGATTTCCTCGTGCTCCAACTGCGGTGATTTCCAGGCCCGTCGCATGCAGGCGCGTTTCCGTAACCCGGAGACCGGCAAGCCGGAACTGGTGCACACCCTCAACGGTTCGGGCCTGGCCGTAGGCCGTACGCTGGTGGCCGTACTGGAAAACTACCAGCAAGCCGACGGTTCGATCCGTGTACCAGAGGTGCTCAAGCCGTACATGGCGGGCGTTGAGGTCATCCGCTAAATGGAATTTCTGCCGCTGTTTCATAACCTGCGCGGCAGCCGCGTGCTGGTGGTCGGGGGCGGGGAGATTGCCTTGCGCAAATCCCGGTTGCTGGCGGACGCCGGTGCCGTGCTGCGAGTGGTTGCGCCTCAGATCGAAGACCAGTTGCGTGAGTTGGTACGGGGCAGCGGCGGGGAGCTGATTTTGCGCGGTTATCAGGAGGCGGACCTGGACGGCTGTACCCTGATCATCGCCGCGACGGACGATGAGCCGCTGAATGCGCAAGTGTCCAGCGATGCCAAGCGTCGGTGCGTGCCGGTCAACGTGGTGGATGCGCCGGCCTTATGCAGCGTGATTTTCCCTGCCATCGTCGACCGTTCGCCGCTGGTGATCGCGGTGTCCAGCGGCGGCGACGCGCCGGTGCTGGCGCGCTTGATCCGGGCTAAGCTGGAAACCTGGATTCCGTCTACCTATGGCCAGTTGGCCGGGTTGGCCGCGCGGTTCAGGGCCCAGGTCAAAAGCCTGTATCCGGATGTGCAGCAACGTCGCGCATTCTGGGAAGAGGTATTTCAAGGCCCGATTGCTGACCGTCAACTGGCCGGGCAGGGCGATGAGGCCGAGCGCCTGTTGGTGGCGAAGGTCAACGGAGCGCCGCCTCACGCGCCGGGTGAGGTTTACCTGGTGGGTGCGGGTCCGGGTGACCCCGATTTGCTCACATTCCGCGCGCTGCGCCTGATGCAGCAGGCCGACGTGGTGCTGTATGACCGTCTGGTCGCTCCGGCGATTCTGGAGTTGTGCCGCCGCGATGCCGAGCGTGTGTATGTCGGCAAGCGTCGCGCCGAACATGCGGTGCCCCAGGACCAGATCAACCAGCAACTGGTGAACCTGGCCAAGCAGGGTAAGCGCGTGCTGCGCCTTAAAGGTGGCGATCCGTTCATCTTTGGTCGTGGTGGCGAAGAAATCGAGGAGCTGGCCGCCCATGGCATTCCGTTCCAAGTCGTGCCGGGTATTACCGCAGCCAGCGGTTGTGCGGCGTATGCCGGTATCCCGTTGACCCATCGTGACTATGCACAGTCCGTGCGTTTTATCACGGGGCATTTGAAAGACGGTACTTCGGACCTACCCTGGCAAGATCTGGTCGGGCCTTCGCAGACCCTGGTGTTCTATATGGGCTTGATTGGTTTGCCGATCATCTGCGAACAGCTGATTCAGCATGGTCGCGCCCCGGATACCCCGGCCGCGCTGATCCAGCAGGGCACCACGTCCAACCAGCGCGTGTTCACCGGCACCCTGGCGGATTTGCCGCGCATGGTGGCCGAGCATGAAGTGCATGCCCCAACCCTGGTGATTGTCGGTGAAGTGGTGTTATTGCGTGAGAAATTGAAGTGGTTCGAAGGCGCCCAGTCTCAAGTCTGAAACTAAAGCGCCACCACCCTTTGGAAGGGGGCTTGCCCCCGATGCGGCCTGGCAGTCAGCCAGGCTGTTGGATCAGCTCCACACCCCTTTTCCGCTCAACCGCCGCCGATCGTGCACGGTATCGAACGTCTGCAATGGTCCTTTCGGCACAATCCCCGTTGGGTTGATGGTGCGGTGGCTGGCGTAGTAGTGCCCTTTGATGTGTTCGAAATCCACCGTCTCGGCCACGCTAGGCCACTGATACATTTCCCTCAGCCAATTGGACAGGTTCGCGTAATCGGCAATGCGCCGCAGATTGCATTTGAAGTGGCTGTAATACACCGCATCAAAACGAATCAGCGTAGTGAACAGCCGCACATCGGCTTCGGTCAGGTATTCCCCGGCCAGGTAGCGATGCTCGCCCAGATGCCGTTCCAAGTGATCCAGCTCGGCAAATACATCGTCGAAAGCACTTTCATAGGCTTGCTGCGAGGTGGCGAAGCCCGCGCGATACACGCCGTTGTTGACCGCCGGATAGATCCGCGCGTTCAGTGCGTCGATGGTCGGGCGCAACGGCTCAGGGTAGAAGTCCAGGGCGTTGCCAGTCAGCCCGTTGAACGCGCTGTTGAACATGCGGATGATCTCCGCCGATTCGTTGCTGACGATACGCTGGAGTTGCTTGTCCCACAGCACCGGTACGGTAACGCGTCCAGTGTAGTCGGACGTGTCGGCGGTGTAGCGTTGGTGCATGTAGGCAAAGTCGTCGAGTCGATCACCAGTTGAGCCTGTGGCCTTATCGAAGGTCCAGCCGTTTTCCAGCATCAGCCAGCTGACCACCGACACGTCGATCAGGCTTTCCAGGCCCTTGAGCTTGCGCAGGATCAACGTGCGATGTGCCCACGGGCAGGCCAGGGAAACGTAGAGGTGATAGCGCCCGGCTTCGGCCTTGAAGCCGCCCTCGCCACTGGGGCCAGGCTGGCCGTCGGCGGTGACCCAGTTGCGGCGTTGCGCCTGTTCGCGCTGGAAAGCGCCATCCGCGCTACTTTCGTACCATTGGTCTTTCCAGTGTCCTTCGATCAGCAAACCCATGACTGGCTCCTCGACTAATAAGCGTTGGAGCCCAGTCTAAAGATCAGGGTTCGATTTAAAAGCGCAAAGACTGCGGGTCACTTATCGATTAAATCGATCTATCCCGCGTTTGCCAGTAAGCCTCCGCCATCGCAAACGCCTGTTCGCGGGGGTGCCCAAGGCCGCGCAGCGCCAGTGCCATGGTGGCGATCAGCGCCAGTTGCGGATAGCTGTCCTCGACATCGCCGCGCCATACGGCTTTGAGGTGTTCAGGCTCCAGGGTTGCCGGTTTGACGTGGCGTTGGACGGAGAGGGCGGGCCATTCTTCGTCCCAGCTCTGGCCGCCGGTGGTGCCGTAGAGATGGCTGAGGGTATCGGGGTTGATTTCGATCTCGCCGCCATCGCCCTTGACCACGATCACCGTGTCGCCGAGCAGGCCGCTGGCATCGCGGTGCACGCCTTGGTAACCGGGGTGGAAAATGCTTTGCAAGCCGCACCGAGCGTTCAGCGGGTTGAGCAGGCGCGCCAGGGAGTGGATCGGCGAGCGCAGGCCCAGGGTGTTGCGCAGGTCGATCATGCGTTGCAGCTGCGGCGCCCAATCGCCCAACGGAATAAACGCCAGGTTACCTTGGGCAAACGCCGCCTCCACCTGCTGCCAGTCGCGGCACAGCGGAATCTGCAAGCCGTGCAGTAATTGCTCGGTGTACAGGCGCCCGGCGGTGTGGGCGCCGCCGCCGTGCATCAGGATACGCACGCCGTTTTGTGCCAGGCACTTGGCGGCCAGCAGGAACCACGGGAGGTGGCGCTTTTTACCGGCATAGCTGGGCCAGTCGATATCGACGTTCAGCGCCGGGGCGTTGAGACGCTCGCGTACCGCCTCGGTAAAGCCGGCGAGCTCTTCCGGGCTTTCCTCCTTATGCCGCAGCAGCATCAGAAATGCGCCGAGTTGGGTGTCCTCGACTTTTTCGTCGAGCAACATGCCCATCGCCTCGCGGGCTTCTTCACGGGTGAGGTTGCGCGCACCGCGCTTGCCTTTGCCCAGGATGCGTACGAACTGCGCAAAGGGGTGCTCGGCAGGGGTTTGCAGGGTCAGCGGGGCAAAGTCGGTCATAAGCAATTCGTCGGCCTGGGCAGGCCCGCCAGCTTGGCGGCGAGTTTGGCGGGAGTGCCGTTGAACAGTTTGTTGAGGTGCAGGCTGTTGCCCTTTTCGGGGCCCAGCTTCAAGGCGGTGTATTTGATCAGCGGGCGCGTGGCCGGGGACAGTTGGAATTGGGCGTAGAACTCGCGCAGCAGGTTGAGGATCTGCCAGTGGTCCGGCGTCAGTTCCAAGGCCTCGGCGGCGGCCAGGGCGTTGGCGACTTCGACGGACCAGTCATTCAGGTCGACCAGGTAGCCGTCCTTGTCCAGTTCCAGGCTGCGCGAACCGACGGTGAGCGTATTCATAGCCAGGTATTGACCTTGTCGTAATCGATCGACAACTGCACGAACCCTGAATAATCCACGCTGCTGGCCCAGTCCGGCACTGGCAGGTTGCGCGCCTGGCTGTCTTCGGCCAGCACAAAGACTTTCACGCCTTGACTGTGCAGCGCCGGGTTGTGCAGGGCGTAGGCGCCGTCACCGCACAGCAGGATTGCGTCCTTGGCGCCGCATACCCGTAGGCAACTGGCCAGGCGACCATCGGTAAAGGGCGAGTGGGAAACCACATGGAGAGTCGACATCAGAGGGTTATCACCTGATCGTAACGGTCAATCAATTGGGAAATCGCAGCGCTGTCCACAGGCTGCGCGCTGGCGGGTGGGGTGAGCCCACGTTCCGTGAGGCTGTGGCTACAGGCGAACACGTCGTCGATGCCAAACAGCCCGAGGGCCTGCAAGTTGGCACTGAGGTCTTTTTGCTGAACGGCTTTGGCGTCCTGGCCGGGCGCCAGTTGAAATACGCCGTCGTCCATAAACAGCAAGCCGATCGGCAAATCGAAGGCTCCGCCGGCCAGTACGATGTCCAGCGCTTCCCGCGCGCTGGGCCCAGACCAGGGCGCCTGGCGGCTGATCACCAATAGGGATTTGGACATGTCACGGCCCTCCAAAGCAGATCAGGCGGTCGGCGGCCTGGGCGGCGTCGTGCAGTTGGCCAAGGCCCGAGAGGGCCCAGGGGGCCTCCAGGTTCACCGCGCTGCGTTGATAGCGCGTGGCCTCTTCGGCATTGAGCACGCCTCGGCGCAGGGCAGCGGCGATGCACACCACGCCATCAAGCTGATGCTGGCTGACAAACTCACGCCACTGGCGCGCGATGTCCTGCTCATCCTGGGGCGCGACGATGCTATTGGCCGCGCTGTAAACGCCGTCCTGATAGAAAAACAGCCGCACAATCTCATGCCCGCCGGCGAGCGCAGCCTGGGCAAACAGCAGGGCACGGCGCGAAGAAGGCGCATGGGCGGCGGAAAACAAGGCAATCGCAAACTTCATGGAACACTCGGCAAGCAAACGTGGGGCAATGATAAAGCCGACTGCGCGAAAAAGCCCGCCGTGATCAAAACGGTCAGTGTCGCTGACCGTTCTGACGATTGCCGATAGGCGCCAGGCTGCCTAGGCTGTGGGAACTCGCAACCCTACAGGAGTCCCTATGTCCGGTCCCTTGGCGTCCCTTAAAGTGCTGGATTTTTCCACCTTGCTGCCCGGCCCGTTTGCTTCATTGATGTTGGCGGACATGGGCGCCGAGGTGCTACGCATCGAGTCGCCCACGCGCCCGGACCTGTTGCGCGTGCTGCCGCCCCATGACCGGGGCACTTCGGCGAGCCACGCTTACCTCAATCGCAATAAACGCAGCCTGGCGCTGGACCTCAAGCAGGCCGAGGCGCTGGAGATCGTGCGCACGCTGGTGGCGGATTACGACATTGTGCTCGAACAGTTCCGCCCCGGCGTGATGGAGCGCCTGGGGCTGGGGTATGAGGCATTGAAGGCGATCAACCCGCGGTTGATCTACGTGTCGATCACCGGCTACGGCCAGACCGGCCCCTACAAGGACCGTGCCGGCCACGATATCAATTACCTGGCACTGGCTGGCGTGGCCAGTTACACCGGGCGTCAGGACAGCGGGCCGTTACCTCTGGGCGTGCAAGTTGCGGATGTGGGGGGCGGCTCTCTGCACGCGGTGGTCGGTTTGCTGGCGGCGGTGATCGCACGGCAGCAGAGTGGGGTGGGGCAATACCTGGATGTGAGCATGACGGACTGCTCGTTCAGCCTCAATGCCATGGCTGGCGCGGGGTATCTGGCGTGCGGTGTGGAGCCGGAATGGGAAAGCCAGGTGCTCAATGGCGGCAGTTTCTACGATTACTACCGCACGCGGGACGGGCGCTGGATGTCAGTGGGTAGCCTGGAGCCTGCTTTCATGCAGGCTCTGTGCGCAGCCTTGGGCCGGCAAGAGTTGGCGGCGCACAGCCTCAAGCCCGAGCAGCAACGTGTTCTTAAACAGGCGTTGCAGGTGGAATTCGAGAAGCGCAGTTTCGATGAGCTATGTGAATTGTTTGCCGGGTTGGATGCGTGTGTGGAGCCTGTGCTGACGCTCAGTGAAGCCGTGGCTCATCCGCAGCTAAAGGCGCGGGCGTTGGTCAGCCAAGTACCCAGAGGCGATGGCTCAAGCCAGGCGCAGATTGCCTGCCCGCTGAAGTTTTCAGAAGGGTTGCCGGCGCCTCGACACATTGGCGTAGCCGTGGGCGCACACAGCGATGAAGTGTTGGCGGAGCTGGGTTTCAGTGCTCAGCGGATAGCCGAATTGCGGCGCAGCAAGGTGCTCGGCTGACTGATCCGCCGCTATCGGTGCATGGGTATGCACCTATCTTCAGTGAAAACATCGACTATCAAAGGTGGTAGGGGGCTTGCCCCCGATGGCGGAGGGCCAGTGGCAGATAGGCTGACAGACCCACTGCTATCGGTGCATGGGTATTCATCTATCTTCAGTGAAAACATCGACTATCAAAGGTGGGAGGGGGCTTGCCCCCGAAGGCGGTGGGCCAGTGGCAGATAGGCTGACTGACCCACTGCCATCGGGGGCAAGCCCCCTCCCACCTTTTGAGCCGGTTCTTTCAGTTAATACTGGTGATACCTAAGGCTGGTTGGGCAAGCCCCTTGCCACATTTGAATCGGTTGATCGGCTCTAAATGGGCGCTTGCCTCGATAGCGCCCGATGACCACCGACCCCATCACTCCACGCGAGTTTCTCCGGTAAACACCAGTGTCTGCCGACACCGCCGGCATAAATACCTGCGCCCCTGACGCACTAGGCCGTGACGCTGTGAGGAAAATGGAAAATCGCTGTCGGCACACGGGCAGCGGTAGATGTAGCGCGTTACCTGGCGCCGTTTCACCGCGTAGGTATGGCAGCGGTCCGGCGGCAGTTCGTACACGCCGCGCATGATCAATTGCCATTCTTCGCCATGGGGCTGGATGCGCTCGCCGAATAGTTGGTGGGCGATCAGGTGGGCCACTTCATGGGCCACGGTCTGCTTGAGGAAGTGTTGGCTGTTTTCCTGGTAAAGCTGGGGGTTGAAGCGCAGCAGGTTCTCGTGCAAATGCGCGACGCCGGCCTTTTGACCGCGCAGCTTGAGGCTGACTTGGGGACGCTTGAAGTTTCGTTTGAAAAAGGACTCGGCTAGCTGGAAACACTCTTCGACGCGGGTATTGAGTTGCTCGGGCATGCTGTATCTATCTCCAGAGACGCCCAGTATGCCGTAAAACCAGGTGTTTCCGAATCTGTCAGGCGCCGAATGGTCGTGCCAGACGCACAAGGCCACCTTGCGGTGGCCCTGCCTGCGCGGTGGTGTGCGTCAGTTGGTGTAGATCGGCCCAACGCCCAGGCCCCAGACAATCACGGTAAACGCCATGATCGCCACCAGCACCACCAGCCCTACGGCCAGTATGGAGCTGGAAAACAGGAAGCCTTCATCCGGATCGATGCTCATAAAGGTCGGCACGCCGACATACAACAGGTACACCGTGTAGCAGATCGCCGCCGTCCCCACGACCATGCCCAACCACATGTGCGGGTACAAGGCCGCCAGCCCGCCGATAAACAACGGCGTCGCGGTATAAGTGGCGAAGGCCACACAGCGCGCCATGCTGGGGTTGGCGTCATAGGTGCGCGCCATCCAGTGGATAAAGGCGCCCATCACCGCCACGCCGGCGAGCATCGCCGCGTAGGACATGATGGTCATCCACAATGCGCTTTCCTGGGTCAGCATAACGGGGGCGCGGTTGCCGATGACCCAGCCGACCTGGGTGGTGCCGATAAAGGCCGATAGGGCGGGGATCGCCGCCAGGATCAGCGTGTGAGTGAGGTACATGTGGCCGATGCTTTCTTCTTTATCGCCACGGATTTCCCGCCATTCCTGGTCGGGATGGGTAAACAGCCCCACGACGTGATGGATCATGCCAGTCACTCCTGTCGTTATTACTATCGCCCCCCAACGGAGCGCCCACGGGCCAGTTGGCCTGAAAGGTCTGGATAGCTTGTGCGCGACCTTATGTCGCAGTATAGGAATGGATGACCGGAAAAACTGTAAGGCCTTTAGAGCATATTGCACTGTAAACATTGGGCTTAATCGCGGCAGGCTCTGTAGAAGGAGCAATATAAGCGCGCATTGGACTCGCTGGCGCATACCGGTAAAATGCTGCGCTTTTCGTCACACACCTCAAGCGGATCCAAGCGCCATGGGCACTCTTACGGTCAACCAGAACAAACTGCAAAAACGCCTGCGTCGCCTGGCCGGTGAAGCGGTCGCCGATTTCAACATGATCGAGGACGGCGACAAGGTGATGGTCTGCCTCTCCGGAGGCAAAGACAGCTACACCATGCTTGACGTGCTGCTGCACCTGCAAAAGGTCGCGCCGATCAAGTTCGAGATCGTTGCCGTCAACATGGACCAGAAACAACCGGGCTTCCCCGAGCATGTGCTGCCGGCCTACCTGAAAGAGTTGGGCATCGAGTATCACATCGTCGAAAAAGACACCTACTCGGTGGTCAAGGAACTGATTCCGGAAGGCAAAACCACCTGTTCGCTGTGCTCGCGCCTGCGCCGTGGCACGCTCTACACCTTCGCCGATGAGATCGGCGCGACCAAAATGGCCTTGGGGCATCACCGCGACGATATCGTCGAGACGTTTTTCCTCAATATGTTCTTCAATGGTTCGCTCAAGGCCATGCCGCCCAAGCTGCGCGCCGATGACGGGCGCAACGTGGTGATTCGTCCGTTGGCATACTGCAATGAGAAAGACATCCAGGCCTATTCCGACTTCAAGCAATTCCCGATCATCCCGTGCAACCTCTGCGGCTCCCAGGAAAACCTGCAACGCCAGGTGGTCAAGGAGATGCTGCAGGACTGGGAACGCAAGACCCCGGGACGTACCGAAAGCATTTTCCGCAGCCTGCAGAATGTGATCCCGTCGCAGTTGGCCGACCGTAACCTGTTCGACTTCACCAGCCTGAAGATCGACGAGACCGCTGCGTCGCGCTTCGTTAATGTGGTGAACCTCTGAGCCGTTTCAAGGCTCTGACACACGGCGCTTGCGGGCGCCGTTTTCAATTCCACTGCCAGGAGAGGGCATGCGCGATTACAAGTGGCTGCACGAATATTGTCTGAACCGCTTCGGCTCGGCGGCCAAACTGGAAGCCCATCTGCCGGCTCCCAAGACCCCGGCGCAATTACGCAAGATCAGTGATGATCGCTACCTGTCGACCCTGGCGCTGCGGGTGTTCCGGGCCGGGCTCAAGCACAGCGTGGTAGATGCGAAGTGGCCGGCCTTCGAGCAGGTGTTCTTTGGCTTCGATCCGGAAAAAGTCGTGTTGATGGGCGCCGAGCACCTGGAGCGCCTGATGCAGGACACCCGCATCATTCGTCATCTGGGCAAGCTCAAGAGCGTGCCGCGTAATGCGCAGATGATCCTGGATATCACTCAGGAAAAAGGCAGCTTCGGCGCGTTCATCGCCGATTGGCCGGTGACCGACATCGTTGGGCTGTGGAAATACTTGAGCAAGCACGGCCACCAGTTGGGCGGGCTATCGGCCCCGCGCTTTCTGCGCATGGTCGGCAAGGACACTTTTGTGCCCAGCGACGACGTAGTCGCGGCGTTGAATGCGCAGAAAATCGTCGACAAGGCCCCCACCAGCCTGCGCGATCTGGCGACGGTGCAGGGCGCGTTCAATCAATGGCATGCTGAGAGTGGTCGGCCGATGTGCCAGTTGTCGATGATGCTGGCGTACACCGTCAACCACTGACACATGCGGTGAGCGCAGCTCTCGTGGCGAGTCACCTCGCCACGGTGACTTACGCGGCCAGGCGCCGGTTCAACTGATGGCGCCAGCGCACGTATAGCAGCGCGGTACAGAACACCGCCAGGCTTGCCAGCATTTCCAGCACGCCGAACCACTGCCGGTTCGGGTCGTACGCCGCCAGCGCGCCTTTGATGAAATACAGGTTCACCGCAAAGCACATCCATGAATGCCCGCGCGCGCTGCCGAGCAGCATGCCCGGTGCCAGAATCAGCAACGGCACCAACTCGATCAGCAGGATCACCCAAGGGCGTGCGCCGTGCAGATCGGCAACGAACAGGTAATACCCGCACAACAACCCCACCAGCGCAAAAAACGCCAGCAGGCTCAATGCGCGTGCCACTTTGACCCGCGGCTCCAACCACGCTTGCGGGGGCAGTACTTTAGGCTTTTTGGCCACGGCCGTTCTCCAGCAACGTGGCGGTGTTGGCCAGGCGCAGGCCGAGGGCCTTGCACAGCGCCATTTCATGTGGGTCGAGCAGGCGTTTGCCGTCCGGCCCGGCATGGTGGCTGGCGCCGTACGGCGTGCCGCCGCCCTGGGTGTCGAGCAGGGCCTGTTCGCTGTAGGGCAGGCCGGTGATCAGCATGCCGTGATGCAGCAGCGGCAGCAGCATCGACATCAGTGTGGTTTCCTGGCCGCCATGCAGGCTGGCGGTGGAGGTGAACACCCCGGCGGGTTTGCCGACCAGGGCGCCGGTGAGCCACAGGTTGCTGGTGCCGTCGAGGAAGTACTTGAGCGGCGCGGCCATGTTGCCGAAACGCGTCGGGCTGCCGAGGGCCAGGCCCGAGCAGTTTTTCAAGTCATCGAGGCTGGCATACAACGCGCCTTCGTCAGGAATACTCGGCGCCACCGCTTCGCACTCGGTGGACACCGCCGGTACCGTGCGCAGGCGCGCTTCCATGCCGCCTAGTTCGATGCCCCGGGCAATATGCCGGGCCATTTCACTGACCGAGCCGTTACGGCTGTAATACAGCACCAGCACATAAGGCGCAGTCACGGCAGAATCTCCAATACGTTTTCCGGAGGACGGCCGATGATGGCCTTGTCGGCGGTTTCCAGGATCGGGCGTTCCATCAACTTGGGATGGGCGGCAATGGCGTCGATCAACTGGCTTTCACTGAGGTTGGGGTCAGAAAGGTTGAGGCTTTTGTATTCGTCTTCGCCGGTGCGCAGCAGTTGGCGCGCACTCAGGCCGAGTTTGCCCAGCAGGGCCTGGATTTGCGCGGCGTTGAGTGGGGTTTCCAGGTAGCGCACCACGGTCGGGGCGAGGCCGCGGGCTTCCAACAGTTCGAGAGCACCGCGGGATTTCGAGCAGCGCGGGTTGTGATAAAGCGTCAGATCGGTCATGTGCGGGTCGCATCTTGCAGGAGGTGGCGGGTATTCTACCTGCGCGGCGCCCGGTCCTTAAACCGTAAGAGGCATCCGGTCGCAGCCAACGTCTATTTTCACGAAGGATTACCCCATGACACGTCGACTGATCGGTGCATTGGCGATCATCACAACCCTGCTGCTCAGCGGCTGCGGGAATGACTATGGCATTGACCAATACGGCCAGAAAGTCGCGGCCGAGCGTTTGGACAAACAGTGGGTGGTGATCAACTACTGGGCGGAATGGTGTGGCCCGTGCCGCACGGAAATCCCTGAACTCAACGCGTTGGCCGAGCAGCTCAAAGGCCAGAATATCGGGGTGTTCGGGGTCAACTTCGACAATGTGCAGGGCGAAGAACTCAAGGCCGCCAGCGAGAAACTGGGGATCAAGTTCACAGTGCTGGCGCAGAACCCGGATGGCATCTTCGAGATCCCGCGCAGCGAAGCGCTGCCGGTGACTTACATCATCGATGACAAGGGTAAGGTGCGCGAGCAGTTGATGGGCGAGCAGACGGCCGAGGGGGTGCTGGCCAAGCTCAAGGCGTTGCGTGGTTAAAGCGACATATCAAAGCAACGGTGGGAGGGCTTTCCTCCCACCTTTAAATGTCCATCGGGTCAGAACCCGGATCAGCCTTCTTCGAGCCACAGGCGGATCGGCTTGCCTTCGGCCGGCCAGAAACGGGTCTGCTCGATGGGCGAGATGTCCCAGCGCTGCACGCCTTGCAGGGCCTGGAAGAAGCGGTGCTCCTGCTCCATCAAGGCTTCGGCGCAGAGTTTGCGGGTGCTGCCGATCTTGCCGAAGCTGAGTTTGTCGCCGTCCAGGGTGTAGGGCGCGAACCAGTGGTTGCAGCCACCATTGCCGTAGGCACGCCCGTCATTGCCGAGAGTGACGGTCAGGTGCGCGTAATCCATCAAGGGCCGCTCACCGATCCATTCCACCACGTAGCTGTGGTCCTGCTGGAGTTTGACCGCATCTCCCGCGCAGCCGGCCAAGCCGGCGCCGAGTGCGGCGAGCAACACCAGGCCTTTCATTGGGCGGCCTTCTGGCAGCTCGGGCAGCGGTGTTTGTCGCCTTCGCTGGCCCAGCCCAACTCGGCAATGCGCGCGTTGGCGGCCGGTTGCAGCGGCTCTTTGGTCAGCTTGGTTTCCACGGCAAACTCAAACTCCAGCACGGCGTCGCAGCTGTCGCAGTTGACCTTCCAGGTGTGAATCTCCAGTTCGCCGAATTTCGGCCCTTGGGCCATGGCGACCCATTGGCCTGCCGGGCGGATGGAGTAACGCGCATCGCCTTCGACGGTAAGGCGCATCGACAAAGTTTTACTGCCGCGCAGGGTGACGATCAGGACGTCGCCATGCTTGATCGAACCACCGTTGCCGGTGACTTGGTAACGGCCCGGCACCAGGGCGCGGCATTCGATCAGGGTGTGTTGCGGGCTCAGCAAGCTGAAGCGGAAATCGTGTTCGGCCATGGATCCTCCAAATAGGCGCGGCATCCTATCACGGGTGCCGGCCTATCATGAGCGCGGTATGTGACCGCTGATCAACCTGCCACCTGGTTTTGCACACGACCGTCGGCCCACGCGGCGATATTGTCCAGCGTAGTGGTGGCGATTGCCGCCAGGGCCTCGTGGGTCAGGAACGCCTGGTGGGCGGTGATGATCACGTTGGGGAAGGTCAGCAGGCGCGCGAGTACGTCGTCCTGCAGGGGCAGGTCGGAGCGGTCTTCGAAAAACAGCTGGGCCTCTTCCTCATACACGTCCAGCCCCAGGTAGCCGAGTTGGCCGTCCTTGAGGGCTTCGATCAATGCGGGCGTGTCCACCAGGCCGCCACGGCCGGTGTTGATCAGCATCGCACCAGGCTGCATCTGCGCCAGGGACGCGGCGTTGATCAAGTGCTTGCTGTCGGCGGTGAGCGGGCAGTGCAGGCTGATGATCCGGGCTTGGGCGAGCAACTCGGGCAGGCTCACGTAACGTGCGCCGAGCGCCTGCACATCGGGATTGGGGAAGGGGTCATAGGCCAGCAGCGTGCAGCCGAATCCGGCCATGATCTTGGCGAAGGTTGCGCCGATCTGCCCGGTGCCGACCACGCCGACGGTCTTGCCCACCAAGTCGAATCCGGTCAAGCCGTGCAGGCTGAAATCGCCATCGCGGGTGCGGTTATAGGCACGATGCAAACGCCGATTGAGCGCCAGGATCAGCGCCACGGCGTGCTCGGCCACGGCGTGGGGCGAGTAGGCGGGCACGCGCACGATGGTCAGGCCCAGGCGTTTGGCGCTGGCCAGGTCGACATGGTTATAACCGGCCGAACGCAGCGCAATCAGGCGCGTACCGCCCTTGGCCAGGCATTCCAGCACCGGTGCGCTTAGGTCGTCGTTGATAAACGGGCAGACCACTTCGTGGTGCTCGGCCAGCGCCACGGTATCGAGATTCAGCCGTGCCGGCTGGAACTGCAGTTCCAGGCCCGCAGGCAGCGGGGCGCCGAGGAAGCTGTCGCGGTCGTAGGTTTGGCTGCTGAACAGAATCACGCGCATGGCAAAGCTCCCTGCAAGTTCAAATCAATGGAAAGGGACGCATCAGGCACTGACTCGCGCTTCACTGGCCAGGCGGGCAATGGCCATGTCCAGTTCGTCCAGCGCGTGCAGGGCCTTGGCATCGTCCTGCTTGAGCAGGGTTTCGGCGCGCTGGCAGGCGGCGCGCAGTTGCGGAACGCCACAGTAGCGCGTAGCGCCGTGCAGGCGGTGGACGCGTTCGATCAGCGCATTGTTGTCATTGGCTTCGCGGGCGATGCTGATGGCGGTCCGGTCGGCTTCCAGGGAGGCCAGCAACATGGCGAGCATGTCGGCGGCCAGGTCGGTTTTACCGGCGGCCAGACGCAGGCCTTCCTCGTGGTCCAGCACCGGCAGTTGCACGCCAGGAGCCAGGCCGTCAGTGGCGCGTTCCGGTGCCTGATTGCGCAGGGCCAGGCCCGTCCATTTGAGTACTACTTGGGCCAGTTGCCGTTCGCTGATGGGTTTGGTGAGGTAATCGTCCATGCCACTTTGCAGCAAGGCGCGTTTTTCGTTGGCCATGGCATGGGCCGTGAGCGCCACCACTGGCAGCGGCGAGCCATGACGCTCGCTCTCCCACTGACGAATCGCTTCGGTGCTCTGGCGACCGTCCATGCCCGGCATTTGCACGTCCATCAGCACCAAGTCGTAAGTCTCCTGCTTGACCGCGTCGACGGCGGCGTAACCGCTTTCCACTGCGTGCACCTTGGCACCCATATCCTCCAGCAACGTTTGCACCAGCAACAGGTTCGCCGGGTTGTCATCCACGCACAGCACCCGTGGCGCGCGGCTGGCCAGGGGCTCGCCCGGCTCGCTGCGCGAAGGGCGCGGGTTGATCAGGTCGGACAATGCCCGGCGCAGTTTGCGGGTGCATGCCGGTTTGGCCTGCAATTGGCTATTGGGGTTGGGCACCGACTGGTTGAACAGCATCTGTTCGGTGGTCGGGCATAGCACCAGCACTTTGCAGCCCAGGTGTTCGAGGTCCCACAGGTGCTGGTTGAGGCGCTCGGGGGGTATGTCGTTGGCGGTCACGCCGAGCACGGCCAGGTCGATAGCCTGCTCGGTCTGATGGGCGCTGGTAATGCCGTTGGTCAGACTTTCCAGGGTGTTGAACGGCGTGACCTCCAGGCCGCAATCTTCCAATTGGTGTTGCAGGGCCTGGCGCGCCAGTTCGTGGTTTTCCAGCACCGCCACGCGGTGGCCCAGCAGGGGCGCGCAGGGCAGGTCTTCAACGTCATCGCGGGTTTTGGGCAGGTTCAGGCTGATCCAGAATTCCGAGCCTTCGCCCGGCGTGCTGTCGACGCCGATTTCGCCGCCCATCTGTTCGATCAAGCGTTTGGAGATCACCAGCCCCAGGCCCGTGCCGCCGGGTTGACGCGACAACGAGTTGTCGGCCTGGCTGAAGGCTTGGAACAGCGCACGCACGTCCTGGCTGGAGAGGCCGATACCGGTGTCCTGCACGCTGATGCGCAGTTGCACGGTATCTTCCTGCTCGTCCTCGATCATCGCCCGAGCCACGATGGTGCCCTCGCGGGTGAACTTGATCGCGTTGCTGATCAGGTTGGTGAGGATCTGTTTGAGCCGCAGCGGGTCGCCCACCAGCGCCAGCGGCGTATCGCGGTAGACCAGGCTGACCAGTTCCAACTGCTTGGCATGGGCGGCGGGGGCGAGGATGGTCAGGGTGTCCTGGAGCAAATCGCGCAGGTTGAATGGAATGCTGTCGAGCACCAGTTTGCCGGCTTCTATTTTCGAGAAATCGAGAATTTCATTGATGATGCCCAGCAGGTTGTCGGCGGATTTTTCGATGGTGCCCAGGTAGTCGAGTTGGCGCGGCGTCAGCTCGCTTTTTTGCAGCAGGTGGGTGAAGCCGAGGATGCCGTTGAGGGGCGTGCGAATTTCATGGCTCATATTGGCCAGAAACTCCGACTTGATGCGGCTCGCCTCCAGGGCTTCTTTGCGCGCCAGATCCAGCTCGATATTCTGGATCTCGATGGTTTCCAGGTTCTGACGCACGTCTTCGGTGGCCTGGTCGATGCTGTGCTGCAATTCTTCCTGGGCATTCTGCAAGGTTTCGGCCATGCGGTTGATGCCCGAGGCGAGTTGATCCAGCTCCTGGCTGCCCAGCGCGGGCAGGCGGGTTTCCAGGTTGCCGTCCTTGAGCTGGGCCACGGCTTGCTTGATCAATCCGATCGGCGAGGTGATCGTGCGGCTGATACGCAGCGCCAGCGCGGCGGTGAAGATCAGCCCGATGGCGATCAGCAGCAGGCTGGCGAACAGGCTTCGATAGCCGCGCAGCAGCATGCCGTTGTGGGACAGTTCCACCTCGACCCAGCCCAGCAGGCGGTCGCTTTCGTCGGGGATCAGTTCGCCCGCCAGGTTGCGATGGCGGCCGAACACTGGCAGCAGGTAACGGGTGGCGTCGTTGCCCGTGCGCTGCAACAGGTGTGAACTGTTGCCGACCGGCGCCTGATTGAGCATGGTCGGACCGGCGTGGGCGAGGGTGCTGCGGTCCGGCGCGAGGAACGATACAGTGCGTACGTCCTGCTGCTCCAGGGATTGGGTGGCGATGCGCTCCAGTAAATCGACGTTTTTATTGCCCAGGGCCGGCGCCACCAGCGGTGCCAATTGCTCGGCGATCATTTCGCCGCGCTGCAGCAACTGGGTTTGCAGCTCCGACAGCTGCATCCAGGTGAAATAACCGCCCAACAACAACGCCATCAGGCTGGTCGGCAATAAGGTCAGCAACAGTACGCGGCCTTTTATCCCCATTCTTCTAAGCACGCCACTCTCCTGCTACCACATTGGAATCAATCTTTCGCGCCGGCATCCGGCCTGCGCCACCTGCGCAGTGTAGCCATTTGCGCGGCGAGGAATCTCGCAAAATCATCACAGGAGTCAATCTTCCGGCCAGTGGCCGGCGAGTGGCGATTGCCTGTGGCGGGGTAATCTTGAATAATCGGCGATTGAGAATGACTTGCAGACGCTAATGAATCCCGCAGCCAGTATCCTGACCATCGAAGATGACCCCGTGCTCGGCGCCTACGTCCATGAGGAGCTGGCGCGCAGTGGCTTTCAGGTTACATGGTGCCAGAACGGCCAGCAGGGCCTGGACATGGCGCGTGAGCGTGCTTTCGACGTGGTGTTGATGGATATTCTGCTGCCGGGGCTGGACGGCCTGTCGATCCTGACGTATTTGCGCAAAAGCCATTCGACCCCGGTGATTCTGATGTCGGCCTTGGGCGCCGAAGCCGACCGCATCAGCGGTTTTCGCCTGGGCGCGGACGACTACCTGCCCAAGCCTTTCAGTATGCTTGAGCTGCGCGTGCGCATTGAAGCGATCCTGCGCCGCGTGGCCCTGGACCGTCGGCCCCTGCCTACTCTGCCAGTGCGGCGCGAGGACGTGCCGAGCTTGCGCTTTGACGATGAGTTGGGTGATGTTTTTTACCTGCAACACGCCGCCGGCCTGACCCGTAGCGAATTCCGCCTGCTGGAAACCCTGCATCGCCATGCTGAGGAGGTCTTGAGCAAAGCCTTTCTTTATCAGCATGTGCTGCAACGCGGTTATGCCCCCCATGACCGTAGCCTGGACATGCATATCAGCCAGATCCGCCGCAAGCTAAAAGCCATCGGCTACAGCGAGCGCGAAGTGCGCACCGTCTGGGGCAAGGGCTATGTGTTGAGCGGTCACGATGACAGCCTTTGAACGACCGCTGAAACGCCTGCCGGGCCGGCACTCATTGTTCTGGAAACTGGCCTGCCTGTTGATTGCGTTCTGTTTGCTGATGATCTGGCTGAGCTGGTCCTGGGGTCGCTATATGGAGCAGCAGAATGCCTATCTATCCGAGGAGGCGAAAACCACCCTGAGCGGGTACGCGGCGCAAGCGGAGCAGGCGTGGAACCTTGGCGGCCCTTCAGGCGTCGATGCCTGGCTGCAGACCATGGGCAAGCGTGAAACCACTTGGATCGGCGTGATTGGCAACGACCTGCAATCGTTGAGCAGCTACCCCTTGAGTAGTGCGCAAAACCAGCGCCTGACCTTTTTACGCGGCTTGGACTGGCCGGTGAGTCGGCATGTCAAGGGGCTGCCCTGGCTGAAGATCGCGTTTCCCGGCGACCCGGAGGCCGGGTCGTTGGTGATCGAACTGCCACAGCGCTTTATGCCCGGTCGCTATCAAGTGTTCTGGCGGGTGGTGACCAACGGTGTGATCCCCGGTCTGTTCACCCTATTGCTGTGCATAGGCCTGTACCGCTTGCTGATCATGCCCCTCAATCAATTACGTGAGCAGGCCAACGCCTGGCGGGCCGACCAGTTGAATACGCGTCTGTCCCAGGATGCGACCAGTCGCCAGGATGAGTTGGGCGAGCTGGGCCGTGCTTTTGATCATATGTCCGAACGCTTGCAGGGGACCGTGGTGTTGCAACAGCAGTTGCTGCGCGATATGTCCCATGAACTGCGTACGCCTCTCAGTCGCTTGCGGGTGGCCTGTGACAGCGAGCAGGACCTCGTGCAACTGCGTCAACGCCTGGGCCGGGAAATCGATGCCATGCAGCGACTGGTGGAAGACAGCCTGCAATTGGCCTGGTTGGACGCCGAACGGACGCCGTTGACCAAAGAAACCATTCAGCTTCAGGCGTTGTGGGACATATTGCGTGAGAACGCATGCTTTGAAAGCGCTTGGCCAGCATCGCGCCTGCCGTGTTTGCTGGGCCCCGAGTGCTGGGTGCGGGGCAACCTGAATGGCTTGGCCCAGGCCCTGGAAAATATCCTGCGTAATGCCATACGCCACTCTCCAGGGGACGGGGTGGTGTGCCTGGACGGGCGGCGCGAGGGTGAGTACTGGCACCTATGGCTGGAAGATCAGGGCGGGGGGATCGATGAGCGGGACCTGGAACGCATTTTTGCGCCGTTCACGCGCCTGGACGGCTCTCGCCCCGGCGATGGTGGCTTCGGCCTGGGGCTGAGCATCGCGCGCAATGCGCTGCAACGTCAGGATGGCAGCCTATGGGCGGAAAACACCGGTGCGGGCCTGCGGGTACATCTGCGCCTGCTGGCGCTTTAGGTTTTACCCGCGCCGCTGTTTGCGTTTCTTCCATTGGTGGGCCACCCACCACCGCCAGTAACCCATGGTCAGGCAATAGGCCAATGCGCCCAGTACCAGGCCCAATACCACCGAACCCAGCAAAAACGGTTGCCACAAGGTGCTCAACTGGCCGCTGATCCATTCCCAGGTGAGGTCGTCGGGGAGGCTGCGCGCAGGGACGTTCATCAGCCAGGCGCCGGTCAGGTACGTGCAAATGAACACCACCGGCATAGTGATCGGGTTGGTCAGCCATACCAGGCTTATGGCGATCGGCATGTTGCCGCGCACCGTGATCGCGAGGATCGCCGCCAGCAGCATCTGCAACGGAATCGGAATGAACGCCGCAAACAGACCCACCGCCATCGCTCGAGCCACCGAGTGCCGATTCAGGTGCCAGAGGTTCGGGTCATGCAACAACGTACCGAGAAACTGTAATGACTTGTGTTCCCTGATACTGGTGGGGTCGGGCATGTACCGTTTGAATAAGCGCCGAGGCATAAGGGGTCCAGGTCGATTCGAGGGGCAAGTATGCCCGCATTCTATAAACAGGAAATTCAGACTTTGTGACAAAACATCATAGGCCGCGCCGAATGCACGGCTAAGACTGAATGGATCTCTCAAAAGGATGATCCATGAAGACAGGGATGTTCGCGCTTGCATCAGGGCTGCTTGCTCTGGTTTTTCTACCGGCACTGCCCGCAACGGGCTGGCTGATCGCCATGCTGCTGCTGGCGTTGATGGCGTTGCCATTTCGCACGTACCCGCTGGCGTTTTTTCTGATGGGGTTGAGTTGGGCGTGTTTCAGCGCGCAGTGGGCCTTGAATGATCGGCTGTCGCTGAAGCTGGATGGGCAGACGCGTTGGGTCGAGGGCTGGGTGGCCGGGTTACCGCAACAGACCGATGATGGCGTGCGCTTCGACCTGATCGACGGGCGGTCGCGTAAAGCCCGATTACCCCAGCGCATCCGCGTGTCCTGGCGCGGAGGTCCGCCCGTGCGCAGCGGTGAACGCTGGCGCCTGGCAATCAGCCTCAAACGACCGTCCGGATTACTGAATTTTCACGGCTTTGACCGCGAAGCCTGGCTGCTGGCCCAGCGCATCGGTGCAACCGGCTCGGTAAAGGACGGTGAGCGCCTGGTCCCAGCGCGCAATGCGTGGCGCGATGGCCTGCGTCAACGGTTGCTGGCCGTGGATGCCCAAGGCCGCGAGGCGAGCCTGGCCGCCCTGGTGCTGGGGGATGGCTCCGGTCTGTCCGCTACGGATTGGCAGATTCTGCAGGACACCGGCACCGTGCATCTGCTGGTGATTTCCGGGCAGCACATCGGCCTGTTGGCGGGGTTGATCTACTGGCTGATTGCCGGGTTGGCTCGTTACGGAGTTTGGCCGCGAGGTTGGCCATGGCTACCCTGGGCGTGCGGCCTGGCCTTTGCCGCTGCGCTCAGTTACGGCTTGCTGGCCGGGTTCGGTGTGCCGGTGCAGCGCGCGTGCGTGATGGTGGGGTTGGTCCTGCTCTGGCGTTTGCGCTTTCGCCATCTGGGCGTGTGGTGGCCGTTGCTGCTGGCCTTCAATGGGGTGCTGATCCTGGAACCCCTGGCCAGTCTGCAGGCGGGTTTCTGGCTATCATTTGCGGCAGTGGCGGTGCTGATCCTGGCGTTCAGCGGCCGCTTAGGACCGTGGAGCCCTTGGCAGGTGTGGACCCGTCCGCAATGCGTGATCGCCATCGGGCTGTTTCCGGTGTTGTTGGTGCTGGGGTTGCCCATCAGTATGAGTGCGCCGCTGGCCAATCTGGTGGCGGTGCCGTGGATCAGCCTGGTGGTGCTGCCACTGGCGCTGCTGGGCACTGCGCTGTTGGCGGTGCCCTTCGTGGGGGAGGGTTTGTTGTGGCTGGCGGGTGGCGCGCTGCAGGGGTTATTCGTCGGCTTGGGTTGGCTCGCCGAATACGCGCCCGCTTGGGTACCGGCGCAGGTGCCCTGGGCGGCCTGGCTGATCAGCCTGCTCGGCGCGGTGTTGCTGTTATTGCCCAAAGGCGTGCCGCTGCGCCTGCTGGGTTGGCCGATGCTGTTGCTGGCCGTGTTCCCTCCTCGAGAACCGGTGCCCTATGGGCAGGTCGAGGTGCTGCAGTTGGACGTCGGTCAAGGGCAATCGCTGATTCTGCGCACACGCAATCACACCCTGGTTTACGATGCTGGCCCACGTTCGGGAGCGCTCGACCTCGGCGCGCGCGTGGTGCTGCCGTCGTTGAAAAAACTCGGCGTGGGCAGCTTGGACCTGCTATTGCTCAGCCATGCCGATGCCGATCACGCGGGGGGCGCGGCCGCATTGGCCCGAGGCATGCCGATCAGGCGCGTGGTAGGCGGCGAAACCGAGGGCTTGCCGGCGTTTTTGGGCACCCAGCCTTGTGTCAGTGGCGAGCAGTGGCAATGGGACGGGGTCATGTTTGAAATGTGGCAGTGGCCTGATGCTATTGGCGGTAACGCGAAATCCTGCGTCTTGCAGGTGCAAGCCAACGGTGAGCGTCTGCTGCTGACCGGCGATATCGATCGCGACGCTGAACGGGCGCTGCTCAACTCGCCGCTGGCGGTGCCCACCGACTGGCTGCAAGCGCCGCATCATGGCAGTCGAAGTTCGTCCTCCAGGCCTTTCTTGCAACGGCTGGCACCCCGGTCTGTGCTTATTTCACGCGGGCGCGGCAACGCCTTCGGTCATCCCCATCCGCAGGTCATGGAGCGCTATCGGGCACTGGGCAGTCGGGTCTATGACAGCGCCGAACAAGGCGCTGTACGCGTGCAATTAGGGGCGTTTGCCGAACCGGTCGTTGCCCGTGGTCAACGGCGTTTCTGGCGCGAACGGTTACCCTGACGGTGTAAGCGCGAAGGTCGTCGGCGGTGCCACGCTCGACGAACCCCGCTGCGGAACCTATATGGTAAAGTGGCGCACTTTTTTGAGGGGACATTCACTGTGTGGGAATTGGTCAAATCCGGCGGCTGGATGATGTTGCCGATCATCTTGAGTTCCATCGCCGCGCTCGGCATCGTTGCCGAACGTCTGTGGACCCTGCGTGCCAGTCGTGTCACCCCTGAGCATCTGCTGGGGCAGGTCTGGTCCTGGATCAAGAACAAACAACTGGACAAGGAAAAGCTCAAGGCCCTGCGCGCCGATTCGCCGCTGGGTGAGATTCTGGCCGCGGGCCTGGCCAACTCCAAGCACGGTCGTGAGATCATGAAGGAGTGCATCGAAGAGGCCGCCGCGCGGGTGATCCACGAACTGGAGCGCTATATCAACGCCCTCGGCACCATCGCCGCCATGGCGCCGCTGCTCGGTTTGCTGGGTACGGTGCTGGGCATGATCGATATTTTCAGTTCGTTCATGGGCACCGGCATGAGCGCTAACGCGGCCGTGCTGGCCGGCGGTATTTCCAAGGCGCTGATTACCACGGCGGCGGGCTTGATGGTGGGGATTCCATCGGTGTTCTTCCACCGGTTCCTGCAACGGCGCGTCGATGAGCTGGTGGTAGGCATGGAGCAGGAAGCCATCAAGCTGGTCGAGGTGGTGCAGGGGGATCGCGACGTGGATCTGGTTGGGGACAAAGCGTGAAATTTCGCCGCAAGCAACGGGAAAATGTCGATATCAACCTCGCGTCACTGATCGACGTGGTCTTTATCCTGCTGCTGTTTTTTGTCGTCACCACCACCTTCACCCGGCAAACCGAGCTGCGTGTCGACTTGCCGGAAGCGGTGAGCGGTTCGCCGGCCGAAGATCAGGAGGTCAAGCAACTGGATATCGCCATCAGCGCCGAGGGCGTGTTTTCGGTGAATAACCAGGTGCTGGAGAAAAACGATCTCAACAGTCTGATGGACGCTTTGCAGAAGGAGTCCGGTGGCGATACCAAGATGCCGCTATCCATCAGCGCCGATGGCAAGACCCAGCACCAGGCCGTCATCACCGCAATGGACGCCGCCGGCAAACTTGGCTTCAGCCATTTGCGCATGAGCACCGTCGAGGCGGCGAGCCAACCCTGATGGCCATGTCCGATCGATTGCTTAAAGGCTGGTACGAAGGTCATCCGGCGCTGCTGCTGTTGCGGCCGCTGGAGGCGATGTATCGCCGCGTGGTTGAGCGCAAGCGCGCGCGATTCCTGGCGGGAGAGGGCCAGATTTACCGAGCGCCGGTGCCGGTGGTGGTGGTCGGCAATATCACCGTGGGTGGCACCGGCAAGACGCCATTGATCCTGTGGCTGATCGAGCACTGCCGACGTAGCGGCCTGCGCGTGGGCGTGGTCAGCCGAGGCTATGGCGCCAAGCCGCCGCACTTGCCGTGGCGGGTCGAGCCCGGCCATAGCGCCGAGACGGCGGGGGACGAACCCTTGCTGATCGTGCAGCGCTGCGGTGTGCCCTTGATGATCGATCCGGACCGAAGTCGTGCGGTCGAGGCATTACTGGCCAGCGAACCGCTGGACCTGATCCTCTCCGACGACGGCTTGCAGCACTACCGTCTGGCCCGTGACCTGGAGCTGGTGCTGATCGATGCCGCCCGTGGCTTGGGCAACCGCCGTTGCCTGCCTGCCGGGCCTTTGCGCGAACCGGTGGAGCGACTGCAGAGTGTCGATGCGTTGCTGTACAACGGCGCCCCCCGTGACCGCGACGACGGGTTTGCCTTCAGTCTGCAACCCACCGCTCTGGTTAATCTACAGACCGGTGAGCGCCGGCCGGTGGATCATTTTGCCAAGGGCCAAGCGGTGCATGCGGTCGCCGGCATCGGTAACCCGCAACGTTTCTTCAATACCCTTGAAACGCTACACTGGCGGCCGATACCCCATGCTTTTGCCGACCATGCACCTTACAGCGCCGAGGTCTTGAATTTTACCCCGTCATTGCCGCTGGTCATGACCGAGAAAGACGCGGTGAAGTGCCGCGCCTTTGCCCAGCCCGACTGGTGGTACCTTGCGGTGGATGCGCTGCCGTCGCCGGCGTTCGTCGCCTGGTTCGATGCGCAACTCTTACGCCTGTTGCCCACCCGTCACTTGCCTTAAACGCTGCCTACCAGGACATATTCATGGACACCAAACTGCTCGATATCCTCGCTTGCCCGATCTGCAAAGGCCCGCTCAAGCTCAGTGCCGACAAAACCGAGCTGATCAGCAAAGGCGCCGGTCTGGCGTATCCGATTCGTGATGGCATCCCGGTGATGCTGGAGAGCGAAGCCCGCACCCTGACCACCGAAGAGCGTCTGGATAAATGACCACCGCCTTTACCGTTGTCATCCCCTCGCGTTATGCATCGACCCGACTGCCCGGCAAACCGCTGCAGTTGATCGGCAGCAAGCCGATGATCCAGCTGGTATGGGAACAGGCTTGTAAAAGCAGCGCCGAGCGGGTGGTGGTCGCCACCGACGACCCGCGCATCATCGACGTTTGCAAAGGCTTTGGCGCCGAAGCAGTGCTGACGCGTGAAGATCACAATTCCGGTACGGATCGTCTGGCCGAAGTGGCCACGCAACTGGGTCTGGCGCCAGACGCTATCGTGGTCAATGTGCAAGGCGACGAGCCGCTGATCCCGCCCAGTGTGATCGATCAGGTCGCCGCCAACCTGGCTGCCCATGGTGAAGCGCGCATGGCGACCCTGGCCGAGCCGATTGAAGATATCGAAACTCTGTTCAACCCTAACGTGGTCAAGGTGGTCAGCGATATCAATGGCCTTGCCCTGACTTTCAGCCGTTCCACCTTGCCGTGGGCGCGCGATGCGTTTGCCAAGCGCCCAGACGCGTTGCCCGAAGGTGTGCCCTATCGCCGCCATATCGGTATCTATGCCTACCGCGCCGGCTTCCTGCATGACTTTGTCAGTTGGGGACCGTGCTGGTTGGAAAATACCGAATCCCTAGAGCAACTGCGGGCTTTGTGGCATGGCGTGCGCATTCATGTGGGCGACGCCTTGGAAGCACCGCCGGCCGGCGTCGATACCCAGGAAGACCTTGAGCGCGTCCGGCGTTTGCTGGGGGCTTGATGGAAGTTTTGTTCGTGTGCCTGGGCAATATCTGCCGTTCGCCGACTGCCGAGGGGGTTCTGCGCCATAAATTGCGTGAGGCGGGCCTGGCGGGTCAAATCGAGGTCGCATCGGCCGGTACCGGCGAATGGCATGTCGGCAACGCGCCCGACCAGCGCAGCCAGCGGGCGGCGCTGGTGCGCGGTTATGACTTGTCGGCCCAGCGCGCCCAGCAGGTCTCGCGCGCCGATTTTGCTCGCTACGACCTGATCCTGGCCATGGACCATAGCAACTTGCGCAATCTCAAGGCGCTCCAACCCACTCAGGGCAAGGCGGAACTCGACCTGTTTTTGCGCCGTTACGAAGGGGAAGCGGACGAAGTGCCAGACCCGTATTATGAGGGCGAACAAGGCTTCGAACGGGTCTTGGACCTGATCGAGCGGGCCTGTGATTTATTGGTGATTGAATTGAAGGGGCGGTTATGACTCTGCATGTGCGCCCGCAAACATCGCTCAAGCCATTCAACAGCTTTGGCATCGATGTGCGTGCTCAACTGTTTGCCGAGGCTCACAGCGATGACGATGTGCGCGAAGCGCTGGCCTATGCTGCGACGCGGTCGTTGCCACTGTTGGTGATTGGCGGCGGTAGCAACTTGCTGCTGACCCAGGATATTCCAGCGCTGGTGCTGCGCATGGCTACCCAAGGCATCCGGATATTGCAGGATGACGGCATGCAGGTAGTGGTCGAAGCCGAGGCAGGGGAGGCTTGGCATCCCTTTGTGCTGTGGACCCTCGCGCAGGGCTTATGTGGGTTGGAAAACCTCAGCCTGATCCCAGGCACCGTCGGCGCGGCCCCCATGCAGAACATCGGCGCCTATGGCGTAGAGATCAAGGACGTGTTTGCAGGCTTGACCGCTCTGGATCGCCACACTGGGGAATTGCGCGACTTCAGCCTGGAAGACTGCGGCTTCGCCTATCGCGACAGTGTGTTTAAGCATGAGACCGGTCGTTGGCTGATCCTGCGTGTGCGCTTTGCCCTCAGTCGTGCCAATCACCTCAAGCTTGATTACGGCCCGGTACAGCAACGATTGGCCGGGCAGGGCATCACCGAGGCCACGCCGAGTGATGTGAGCCGGGCAATTTGCAGTATCCGCCAGGAAAAACTGCCGGACCCGGCCGTGCTGGGCAACGCCGGCAGCTTCTTCAAAAATCCGCTGGTGTCCAAGGCGTTGGCCGAAGAGCTCAAGGCGCTGTATCCGGATCTGGTGGCCTATCCCCAGGCCGACGGGCAGATGAAACTCGCCGCCGGCTGGCTGATCGACAAGGCCGGCTGGAAGGGCTTCCGGGAGGGCGACGCAGGCGTGCACGCGCTGCAAGCGTTGGTTCTGGTCAATTATGGCGGCGCCTCAGGACACGACATCGCCCATCTGGCCCAGCGCATCCAGCGTGATATTGCCGAGCGCTTCAAGGTTGAGCTGGAAATGGAACCCAACCAGTATTGATCCCGCGAAAATAAAAATGCCCCGCATCTTTCGATGCGGGGCATTTTTTATACCGCAGTGAATCAGTCGTCACGGCTCATGATGCCGAAGATCTGCAACAGGCTGATGAACAGGTTGTAGATCGATACATACAGGCTCACGGTCGCCATGATGTAGTTGCGCTCACCGCCGTGGATGATGGCGCTGGTCTGGAACAGGATGCACACCGAGGAAAACAGCACGAAACCGGCGCTGATCGCCAGTTGCAGGCCACTGATCTGGAAGAACATGCCCGCAACCACGGCCGCCAGCAACACGAAGAAACCTGCGGTGATGAAGCCGCCCAGGAAGCTCATGTCTTTACGGGTGACCAGCACATAACCCGACAAACCACCGAACACCAGCGCGGTCATGGCAAACGCCGAACTCACTACTTCCGCGCCGCCAGCCATTCCAAGGTAACGGTTAAGGATCGGGCCGAGGATAAAACCCATGAAACCGGTCAAGGCAAACGCCGACACCAGGCCCCAGGCCGAGTCGCGAAGCTTGTTGGTGAGGAAGAACAGGCCGTAGAAACCGATCAGCACCACGAAGATATTCGGGTAGCCGACACGCATCTGCTGCGCCACGAACGCCATCACGCCACTGAAGGCGAGAGTCAGGGCGAGCAGGCCATAGGTGTTGCGCAACACGCGGCTGACTTCGAGCTGCTCAGCCTGCGCGTTGCCATTCACTGCGTAATTCTGTTCGCGCATGGCGACACTCCTTGGGTTTTGAAACGTTCAGTCGCAAAGATCATAACAGACGCTCTGTAACAAGCGATGGCGAGAGTTTGACAGTGTGTTTCATTCGGGTATTATGGCGCCCGCTGAGACGGGATGGGCTATTATCCTCCTGTATCACACAAGGGAAATTGGCAGAGTGGTTGAATGCACCGGTCTTGAAAACCGGCGGACGTTAATAGCGTCTCCAGGGTTCGAATCCCTGGTTTCCCGCCAAATAGCTTCACAAATCCCGCGAGCTACAAGCTCTGCGGGATTTTTTTTGCCTTGGATTTGCCTATGTATCCAATTTGTGGCGAAATCTCTGGAGCTGGCCTTGGGCTGCGCAACGCTACGAGAGAGTGAAAACGGGGGCGAGGCCATCACTCCACACTACAAATCCACCGATGGTTGCGCCGATAAGGCGCGCGGATGAAATGCACGTCTGAAACCAGATTAAGGCCATGTTTCTGTAGTGCTTTGGTCAATTGTACGAGTGTCTCTGCCTGGATAGTCATTGCTGTTACCTCATCAGATGAACTGCGCTCATAGTTCTTGACCTGATGGACAACCTGCTAATTCAAATTTTCTACAGCGGTGATTGAAGGCAGCGTTTGCAAAAGTTCGACAAGAGTGGCATTCCCTGACGCCTGTCGATTAACTCAACCAATAAACGCGTTGCCATATTGACTTTCTGGCGAGGTTTTTTGCGCTCAACAGCGCGCCGCCGAATACATCCTGGCAGTGGTTTGCAGCCCTTTTCCGATCAACAGAAAAGTTGAGCCACCGACATCAGGCAAATTATTTGCACAACCATTTGAGCGCGAATTGGGTGTCTCATTGTGCTGACCCTCACTAAACGTGCCGGTTAAACGAGTCGCCTTTGTCATTAGTATAGATCGTGCAACAAATTGTTCACGGGTAATGCGTGTTCCCGTCACGACTATCTGCGCAAGTGTGTCGCACTTTTTTTGATTTCTCCGCTCTATCAGTGTCTTAACCTCGCCGAATTCCAGTGTGAAGGGAACGATCAGACCGGATGCCGATGGATCGCAGCTTACTTATTTCAATTATTCGTCGGACTCGATGGCCATTGCTGTTGACGGCTGTTTTTGTGTTCCTGACCGCCGGCTGCACGCAGCAGCAAGGCCGCGATATCGCCAAGCAGTTCAGCAATGGCAAGCCCGATGAATTCTTTCAGACCAGCGTCGACCGTATGGCCACCCTGGGCATGCGTGACAACCTGCGAAGCTTGTATTTGCTGATGAGCAAGCTGTATCTGCGCAACCCCAACCAGTGGCGGCAGTCGGGACATCCGGATGCGGTAAGCGCGCAGCGGGAGATTCGCCAAGCCATTGAGCAGCGCCGGCCGCTGGCGGCTCTGGGTGAACGTCGGGACCTGGCGGCGTTGAGTTATTCGTTGAGCCCAGAGTTCAAGGGCGACCGCGTCGGTGCGTTTATCTACGCAATCGGCAGTATGATCGTGACCGCCCATGGCGGGCGTACCGAGTTCTACTTGACCGATTCGATCAACCCGCAGTTCGTCAGCAACGCGGCGCGCAATATTGAGAAAGCCACCTGGCTGCTCAGCCAGCGTCAGGATGCGAACGGTGTGCTACTGCTGTTTTCCAACGAAATATCGGAGGAGGGCAGCAACCTCAGTTTTGCGGTCGAGTTCGGCAAAATAGTGGCGCGCTTGGACCTGCTCACGCAAATGCTCGACGAGCGCTACCGGCGCATCGGCCTGAACTATGCACAAAGTCTGCTGCTGATGAATTTTCTGCCGGTGCAGTGATCGCTGTTTGCGTCGCGCCGGGTGCATTGCTTCTCTTTTCTCTGTAGGAAACAGCCTATCTTGCATGGCGGTGCTTGAAACACTCCTGCCTCGGCAATAGCCTCGGACTTTTCTGAAAAAACGAGGCCCTACCTTGGGTAAGCGAAAAACGGTCTGGCCTACTGATCGCGAAATACGCCTGCGCTTTATGCTCTTCGCTGTGATTGATGCCGCAACGGTCCAGGGTGTCAGTGCTGAAGTGCTGCTGCCGGCGCAGAAATTACTGAGTGAATCGCCTAACGAAACGCAATTCCTGGAAGCCCTTGGGGAAATACTTGCGACCGAGGAAATGCAGGGCTTCAGGTTTACTCCAGGTTCAGAGGCCGATGAATTGATGCAGACGCTGCAAATACCCATCCCCTGAAACGCTCATACCACAGGCCCCGAGACGGCCTGGCGCGTCTTCAGTCGAGAGCTATCATGACAGTTCGTCGACCGGTGTTTAAGCATTGGACGACTTAGCCGATGCAGTGATGACAACCCTCAGTGGACGCCAACATGTTTAATCGACGCTTGAAGAAGGACCTTCTGGACCAGGACGATGAACTCTTCCTGCTCCGTCAACTCGTCGCTCAATGTGATCGAGGCATGATCTCCATACGCTTGGATGCCGACTTTCGCATCACGGCCGTCAATGAGGGTTTCGCGCGGGCCTTGGGCTATTCCCGTGAGCAAATAGAGGGGCGCTTGCTAGAGGAAATCGTTCCTCCTTACGTCAAGGACCTGCCGTGCTTTCGAAATTTCAGCGCGTCGGTCGCGCGCGTTGAGCCGGTCAGGGATGATTACCGATTTCTGCGCAACGATAGCAACCTGGCCTGGTTCAATTTGACCTGGCTCCCGATCAATGGCCGTGATGGTCGGCTGTTACAGGTCCAGGGTTACGGCGCAGAAGTCACTCGCGCCATCGAAACCGGCAAGGAAAACGAAGCGTTTATCAACGCGTTGTTGCGCTCGACGGCGGTCATCCAGTTCAAGCTGGATGGCACCGTAGTTACCGCCAATAAACAATTTCTCGATGCCATGGGTTATACGCTCGACCAGATCGTGGGCAAAAAACACAGCATGTTCTGCACCGCACAGGAAGCGGCGTCGCCGGCGTACAGCCATTTCTGGCAGACGCTCAACCGTGGGGAATTCGTGGCCAGCCGTTTCAAACGCGTGGATAGTCGTGGCCATGAAGTGTGGCTCGAAGCGACCTACAACCCTGTGCACGATGCCGAAGGTAACCTGTGCAAAGTGGTCAAGTTTGCCAGTGTGGTAACCGACCAGGTCTTGAGAGAGTCGGAGGTCAAGGAAGCTGCCGGCGTAGCCTATGAAGTGTCACAGCAAACCGATGTGACCGCCGAGCGCGGCGCGGCGGTGGTGCAAAATACCGTGCAGACCATGCAGAACATCGCCACGCAAATGCAGTCGGCCACCGGCAGCATCGAGGCGCTGGGCAAGCAATCATTGTTGATCAGTGCAATTGTGCAGACCATCGGTGGTATCGCCGCGCAAACCAACCTGTTGGCGCTCAATGCGGCCATTGAGGCCGCGCGTGCGGGTGAACAGGGCAGAGGGTTCGCGGTGGTCGCCGATGAGGTCCGGCAGCTGGCTAGTCGTACCAGTGCCGCGACGGAGGAGATTGTCAGCGTGGTTCAACAGAACCAGAGGCTGGCCGATGAAGCCATCGCCGAAATGTTCAGCAGCCGCGAACAGGCCGAGCAAGGCCTGACATTGGCCAATCAGGCCGGTGCGGTCATCAACGAAATCCAAGGCGGCGCCAAGCAAGTGGTCAGTGCAGTAGGGCGCTTTGCCAACGAGTTGCAATAGCGCCTGACGCGCTCGGTCAGGCCACTAACGGGCGAAGTGCGTTCAGTCATCCAGGCTGAACGTCAGCCAGTGGGCGTTATCTGTTTGCCGATTGATCTCCACGATCACCCCCTTTATTTCCCGCCCCTGGGGCAATGTCACCGTGACATGGTTGGCGTGCCCCGGCCATTGCAGCGGACCATCCGCCTCCAGGCGCACGATGGTCGGCGTGCCATTTTCCGACAGACGAATATTGACCGATGGGTTCGGGCATTCCTCCGGCTCGGCGCCGAGGTGGCGTGAGGCCAGGAGTACATGGGCGGTACCTTCGTGGGTCAGCGACATAGTGGTTTCCTTTTGAATGCGCGCGGTGAGTTGAGCAGTGGACCTCACGCAGGTCCTGGAGGTTTCGTCGGGTTGCGACGCGCTGTTCTGCCTTTATCCGGTTCTGATGCTGCCGTGGGAAAGTTCGATGTGCTAATCGGGCGTGACTTGTCGCCCATCGTTGCCTTCCCAACACTGCCCGCGTGCTGGGCCAAGCCTCGCACGCCTCCGAATTTCAAGGATTTGCCCTCATGCTGTTGCGTCAACCTCCGTTTCTGTTTGCTGCCTTGGCCCTGACCTCCCTGGCGCATGCCGAAGAACTGCAATTGGCGCCGGTGGAAGTCACCAGCAGCGAGGCCAGCGTTGGCGAAGTGGCCCAGGCGCAATTGCGCAGCGTGCCTGGCGCCACTAACTACATCGACATGAACAGCGTGCAGCAGGGGCGGGTCAGTTCCAACGAGGACGTGTTCAAGTACCAGGCTGGGGTGTACGCCAAGGCGGCTAATAACGAAGGGGTGAAACTGTCCATTCGCGGCTCGGGCCTCAACCGCGGGCCAGGCGCCCACGCCTCCGGCTTGTACGAAATGTTCGACGGCCTGCCTTTGACTGGCCCCGGCGGCACCCCCTACGAACTCAAAGACCCGCTATGGCAAAGCCGGGTCGAGGTGTTGCGTGGAGCCAACGGTTTTGACCAAGGCGCGCTGGCGCTGGGCGGGGCAGTCAATTACGTGACCCGCACCGGCTACGACGCGCCCAAGCTGCAACTGCGCTATGAGATGGGTAGCCGTGGCTACGGGCAGCGTGAGATCAGTTCGGGCCAGGTGCTGGGGGATGCCGATTACTACATCAGCCTTACCGATTCCGAGTCCGACGGCTATCAGCACCAAAGCGCCGCCACCGGCAAAGGGGTTGCCGCCAACTTCGGCTATCGCTTCAACCCGAATCTGGAGACGCGTTTTTACCTGCGCTACCGCGAAACCACCAACGACACCCCCGGCAAACTCACCCGTGACCAGATCAGCCATGATCCACGCGCGGCCAATCGCCTCAATGCCGCCCGCGATTCCAAGCGCCTGCAACCCGGTTCCACCTGGCTGGCCAACAAGACCACTTTGCAGTTGGATGACAACAGTCGGGTCGAGGTAGGCCTGGCCTACCACGATTACCCCATGGACCTGCGCGAAGGCACCAATCGCCTGAAAGTCGCCTACGCCGATATCAGCGGCACCCTCAATTACATCCGCCAGGACACACTGTTCGGCCACGACAGCAAGACCACCGTGGGGCTGCGCACCACTCAGGCAATGCCCAACAATGGCACGTCGGAATATGTACGCACTCCCGCGAATAATACTGCGTCCTACGCTCCCGGCACTAAAACCCGCGACTACAGCTACCTGGGTTCCGACACCGTGCTGCATGTGGGCAACGACCTGGAACTGGTTCCTGACCTGTGGCTGACCACCGGCCTTGCGGCGATCTACACCCGCCGCGAAACCGAAGTGACCTACCCGGCCACGGGCACGCCGGTCAGCCAACACGATTGGGACTACGCACCACGCATCGGCCTGCGCTATGACCTCACCGCGCAATTGCAGGTATACGGCAACCTGAGCCGTTCGGTGGAGCCGCCGCACGCCTGGTCGATGATCTGGGGTTCCAACCGCTATTTCCCTAAAGACAGCGGCCCGGCCACTGGCTTGCAGCGTGAAGGCGTGAAGCTGAAAAACCAGACCGCCACTACCCTGGAAATCGGCGGGCGGGGCGAGCAGTGGTTTGGTCAGTGGGACTTGGCGCTGTACCGCTCCGAGGTGCGCCACGAATTGCTCAGCGTCGAGACCCAGGCGCAAACAGCCACCTCCAATGCCGTGATCGCCGAGTCCAACGCCAGCCCCACCGTGCATCAGGGTGTGGAACTGAGCCTGCTCAGTCCGCTGTGGGAGGGCGGCCGCAACGGTCAGCTCGCCCTGCGCCAGGCCTACACTTTCAGTGACTTCCATTACCGCGACGACGAGCGCTTTGGCGACAATACCTTGCCGGGCATCCCCAAGCATTATTACCAGGCGCAACTGCGCTACAGCCACCCGACGGGGTTCTACACCAGCCTCAACACTGAGCATTCGTCGCTAGTGGCGGTGGATTACGCCAATTCCTACTACGCCGCGTCCTACACCACACTGGGCGCCACCTTCGGCTACGACGCCCCCAAACAAGACTGGCAAGCCTGGGTCGACCTGCGCAATCTGACCAACCGGCGTTACGCCAACACCGTGACGCCCGGTTACGACGACAACGGCTTGGATGCCGCGCGTTCAACCCCGGCGGACGGTCGTGGCATTTACACCGGTGTGTCGTGGAGCTGGCGTTAAGCCGCGTGTCAGCCCTTGCTCCCATAGCGTTTTACTGGCATTGTTCGCGCAATTGGTAATATTTCCCATTTGAGAAGTTTTTGCGCATGCATGACATTCCGGCCGCGCTGGGCGATCCAGTGCGTCAGCAGACCCTTGCGGCGATGTACCGCGAACACCATGGCTGGTTGCACGGTTGGCTGCGCAAAAAACTCGGGTGCTCGCAACAGGCCGCCGACCTGGCCCACGATGCGTTTATTCGCGTCTTGATGCTGTCCGAGCCGCAGCACATCCAAGAGCCGCGAGCCTTTTTGGCGACCACGGCGGGGCGCCTGCTGATCGATGGCGCGCGTCGGCGGCGCATTGAAAAAGCCTACCTGCAAGCGCTAGCAATCCAGAGCGAAGACGCCGGCATGCCCGATCCCGCAGCCATTCACGTGGCACTGCAAGCCTTGGAGCGTATCGCCGAGATGCTCACCGGTTTGCCGGCCAAGGCCCGCGAAGCGTTTCTGCTGAGCCGCCTCGACGGGCTGACCTACAGCGAAATCGCCCTGCGCTTGAACGTGTCCCCCAGCTCGGTCAAAAACTACATTTCCAGTGCTCTGGTGCACTGCTACCACAGCCTGCACGCGGCAGACCCGCTGTCGTGAGTTCCGAACAGATCATTCAGCAAGCGGCGAATTGGCTGACGCGTCTGCACGACGAAGATGTCAGCGACGCCGAGCGACGGGCATTCGAGGCCTGGTGCCAGGCCGACCCGCGCCACGGGGTGGCCATCGAGCGTATGCGCGGCCTGTGGGGGAGTTTCGACACCGTTCCCGCGCAACCGGCGCGCATTGCCCTTAAGCGCGCTTTTCCCACGCCACGCGCGCGCGGAGCCCAGGTGGTAGGCCTGCTCGGCGTATTGCTGTGCGGTTGGCTGAGCCTGGAACATATGCCGGTGTGGATGGCCGACCAGCGCACCGGCGTCGGCGAGCGGCGCCAAATCGCCCTGGCAGACGGCAGCCAGTTGCAGCTCAACAGCAACTCGGCGGTGGACGTGAAATTCGACGGCCATCAGCGAGTGATCGAGTTGTTGCAGGGGGAGCTGTGGGTCGATGTGGCCAAGGACGCGCAACGGCCCTTCGTGGTGCGTACCGACCAAGGCACGGCGACGGCGTTGGGTACGCGCTACCTGGTCAAGCGCGCGGCGGACGGCTCGACGGTGGTGACGGTGATCGAGTCCACCGTGGCGGTCAAAGGGCAGGAAAGCGACAGCGTCAAGGTCACGGCCGGGCAACGCTCGGTGGTGGATCACGGCCGCGCCCAGCCGCCCCAGTCTATCGGTAATGCCGACGCGGACGCCTGGACCCGTGGCCTGCTCAAGGTCAACGACCAACCCTTGGCCGAGGTGCTGCAAACCCTGGCCAGCTACCGCCACGGCCTGTTGCGGTTCGATGCCGCTGCTTTGGGCGATATCCGCGTGTCCGGGGTGTTCAAGCTGGATGACACCTCGGCGGCGCTGTCGGCATTGGCCGATAACCTGCCGATTCAGGTCGAGTACTTCACCGATCTGCTGGTGGTGGTCAAGCCGCTTTAGTGCTGGCGCAGGCGTTTATACAAGGTGTTTCGGCTCACTCCCAATTCCCTGGCAAGGTGGGAAATATTACCGCCGGCGGCTTTCAGGCGCCGGGTCAGGTCGTCGCTGTCGTCCAGCCCATCGTTGGCCGGGGCCGGCGCCGCTCGGTCCAAGTCGACGAAGAAGTCGTCCGGCAGATGCTCGACGCGGATCGGCTGCTCTTCGGCCATCGCCAGCGCCACCTGCAGCACGCTGCTGACCTGGCGCAGATTGCCCGGCCAAGGATGCTGCTCGAACAGTGCCAGCACCTCGGCGCTCAAGCCGGCCCTTTGCGTGGGTTCGCGATGCTGTTGCCACAGTTGTTGGAACAGCGCCTGTTTGTCACGGCGTTCGCGCAATGGGGGCAGTTCCAGGGTCAGGCCGCCGATGCGGTAGAACAAATCCTCGCGGAAACGCCCGGCCTGCACCCACTCGCGCAAGGCTCGATTGGTGGCGGAGATAATGCGCAGATCCACCGGGAACAGGTCGCTGCTGCCCACTGGTTGCACGCAGCGTTCTTGCAAAACCCGCAATAGCCGCGCCTGGGTCGGGAGCGGCATGTCACCGATTTCATCGAGAAACAGTGTGCCTTTGTCCGCTTTGCGGATCAGGCCGATGCTGCCTTTCTGATTGGCACCGGTGAACGCGCCTTTTTCGTAGCCAAACAACTCCGATTCCACCAATTCGGCGGGAATCGCCGCACAGTTCACCGCGATAAAGGCCTGGCGGCTGCGGGAACTGGCCTGGTGCAAGGCTTTGACGAACACTTCCTTGCCCACGCCGGTTTCGCCGTGGATCAGCAGCGGAATGTCTTTTTCCAGCAGGCGCTCGGCCTGGCGCACGGCTTTTTCCACACGCGGGTCGCCAAAGTGCAGGGTCTTAAGACCGATGGCCGTGGGGGCAGGCGAAGGGCGCGGTTCGCGAGTCTTAGTTTCGGTAAACACGCGGGCTTGCACCGGCTGCTGGAGGGGGCGCTTGAGCAGGCACTGGAAACGGTTGCGCCCGGCCGCCTGCAATGAGAACGGCAAGCCTTCGGGCTGGTTGAGCAATTCCAGCAACGACACTTTGAACAGGCTGTCGATCATCACGCGCGACAAACTGATGCCCAGCAGGTTGTCGGCGCGACGGTTGGCCGAGAGGACCTGGCCGCTTTCATCGAAAATCAGCAACCCCGCCCACTGGCTATCGAGATTGCTCAAACCGGTATTGAAGGTCAGCTGGAAGTGCTCGCCGCGAAACAGGTTGAGGATCAAACGGTTCTCCACGGTCTGGCTCATCATCTTGACCATGCCGAGGGTATGGGAGGGCGGCAGGTAGCTGTCGCTGGATACATCCAGCACCGCGATGATTTCGCGCTGGGCATCGAAGATCGGCGCCGCGGAACCGGTCATAAAGCGGTTGGCCTTGAGAAAGTGTTCGTCGTGCGCGATGTGCACCGCCTGGGCACAGGCCAAGGCGGTGCCGATGGCATTGGTGCCGCTGGCGCGCTCCAGCCAGCTGGCGCCAGCGCTGAAACCACGGGCCAGCTTGGGTTCGATAAAACGCTGGGTGCCCCACGACGTCAGCACTTGGCCCTGGTTGTCGGCCAGCATGATCAGGCAGTTGGAGTTGCTGAGGATATTTTCGTAGTAGGGCAGGACTTCCTGGTGAGTGGTCTGCACCAGGGAATGCTGGCTCTCCAGCAATTGGCTGATGCCCTCGGCGGGCAACTGGTCAAAGCTGGGGGGGCTTTGGTGGTCCAGGCCAAAGGCGCGGCAGCGGCGCCAGGAGTCCTGAATGATGGTGTCGTGAGCCAAGGGTTCGGCCATGGGGCGACCTTCTTTTTATTGTTTTGGGGTCTTGGGCAATCTACTGACGCCACCGCTACAAAATGCGTTGAGCATTCAATCGGCTTCAAAGAGTGTTGTTCAGAACTGTTCACTGTCAAGCCCCAAACTGTTCACTTGCTCAACCAAATTGTTCACTCCTGAACATCACTTAAGCCCCATTTCCTTGTCAATCAAGTACCTGCATTTTTGGCACGAAACTCGCTCTGACGACTGGCCAGATTCATTCCAATAATAAAAAGGTCGTGTCATGTCATTGACCCTGGAACATGTCTCCCGCGTTGTCGAAGGCCAGACTTGGATCGACGACGCCAACCTGCGTTTCGAACCCGGTTCCTTCAACGTTCTGCTTGGTCGGACGCTCTCCGGCAAGACCAGCCTGATGCGTCTGATGGCTGGGCTGGACAAGCCCGACAGCGGCCGCATCCTGATGAACGGCGTGGACGTCACCCACAAGCCGGTGCGCCTGCGTAATGTGTCGATGGTCTATCAGCAGTTCATTAACTACCCGACCATGACCGTGTTCGAGAACATCGCCTCGCCGTTGCGCCAGGCCGGCATGGCCCATGAGCTGATCCAGAGCAAGGTGCTGGAAACCGCCAGGATGCTGCGCATCGAAAAATTCCTGCAACGCCACCCGCTCGAACTGTCCGGTGGCCAGCAGCAACGTACCGCCATGGCCCGGGCCTTGGTGAAGGATGCCGAACTGATCCTGTTCGACGAGCCGCTGGTGAACCTGGACTACAAACTGCGCGAAGAGCTGCGTCAGGAAATGCGCGAGCTGTTCGCCGCGCGGCACACCATCGCCCTCTATGCCACCACCGAGCCCAACGAAGCCCTGGCCCTGGGTGGCACCACCACCATCCTCCACGAAGGCCGGGTGATCCAGAGTGGCAAGGCCGCCGAGGTCTATCACCAGCCCCAGACGGTACTGGCTGCTGAGCTGTTTTCCGAACCCCCGATCAACCTGATGCCCGGGCGGATCAGCGGCAACGAAGTGAGCTTCGCCAATTTCGTGCATTTCCCCCTCAATGTGGACCTGCGTCCGATCGGAGAGGGCGAGTTCCGTTTCGGCGTACGCCCCAGCCATATCAGCCTGGTGCCGAGCAACGACGATGACCTGGAGCTGGCGGTGACCGTGGAAGTGGCTGAGATCAGCGGCTCCGAAACTTTTTTGCATGTGCGCAGCGAACATTTCCTACTGGTGCTGCACCTGCCGGGGGTGCATGAGTACGACGTCGATGCGCCGATCCGCGTGTATATCCCCACCCATAAACTGTTTGTGTTCGATGGTCAGGGCCGCTTGGTCCAGGCCCCCGGGCGCCGTGTCGCGAGGGTTGCCTGATGGCCGAGATCCATTTGCAGAACCTGGCGCACAGTTACAGTCCTACGCCGAGCGGGCCTGAAGACTACGCGATCCGGGCAATGAACCATGTGTGGGAGCAGGGCGGTGCCTACGCCTTGCTCGGCCCGTCGGGCTGCGGCAAGTCGACCTTGCTTAATATCATCTCCGGGTTGCTCAGCCCGTCCGAAGGCCAGGTGCTGTTCGATACCCAAGTGGTCAACGACCTTACGCCGGAAAAACGCAACATCGCCCAGGTGTTCCAGTTCCCGGTGGTCTACGACACCATGACGGTGTTCGACAACCTGGCTTTTCCATTGCGCAACCAGGGCATGGCCGAGGCGAAAATTCACAGCAAAGTGCAGGAAATCGCTGAAGTCCTCGACCTGCAAAACCTGCTGAACAAAAAAGCCCGCAACCTCACCGCCGACGAAAAGCAAAAAGTCTCCATGGGCCGCGGCCTGGTGCGTGACGACGTGTCGGCGATCCTGTTCGACGAACCGCTGACGGTGATCGATCCGCACCTGAAGTGGAAGCTGCGGCGCAAGCTCAAGCAGATCCATGAGCAGTTCAATATCACCATGGTCTACGTCACCCACGACCAGTTGGAAGCCTCGACCTTCGCCGACAAAATCGCGGTGATGTACGGCGGGCAGATCGTGCAGTTCGGCACGCCGCGAGAGCTGTTCGAACGGCCCAGCCATACCTTTGTCGGCTATTTCATCGGAAGCCCTGGGATGAATCTGATCGAGGTGCAGGCCGAGGCGGGCGGGGTACGCTTTGCCGGCACCCACCTGCCGCTATCTACTGCAATGCAACAGCGCCTTGCCGAGACCAGCTACCAGAGGTTGCAGGTTGGCATCCGCCCGGAATTTATCCACGTTTGGGACGAGCACAACCCTGACGCCCTGCAAGCCGATGTCACGCACCTGGAAGACCTCGGCACCTACAAGATCATGACCCTCACTCTCGACGGTGCGACGCTCAAAGTGCGCCTGGCCGAAGACAAACCGGTGCCCGAACACAAGGCTTCCATCAGTTTCCCCGCGCAATGGCTGATGCTCTACGCCGACGACTACCTGCTGGAGGTGTTGCCATGAACAAGGTGCAGAACAACAAAGCCTGGTGGCTGGTACTGCCGGTGTTCCTGCTGGTGGCGTTCAGTGCGGTGATCCCGATGATGACCGTGGTCAACTACTCAGTGCAGGACATTTTCGACCAGTCCAGCCGCTACTTTGTCGGGGCCGACTGGTACAAGCAGGTGCTGCTCGACCCGCGCCTGCACGACTCGTTGCTGCGCCAGTTCATCTATTCGGCCTGCGTGCTGTTGATCGAAATTCCGCTGGGTATCGCCATTGCCCTGACCATGCCGACCAAAGGTCGCTGGTCGTCGCTGGTGCTGATCATCCTGGCTATCCCGCTGCTGATTCCGTGGAACGTGGTGGGCACCATCTGGCAGATCTTCGGCCGCGCCGATATAGGCCTGCTGGGCTCGACCCTCAACGCCCTGGGGATCAACTACAACTACGCGGCCAACACTATGGACGCCTGGGTCACGGTGCTGGTGATGGACGTATGGCACTGGACCTCACTGGTGGCCCTGCTGTGTTATTCCGGCCTGCGGGCGATTCCGGACGTGTACTACCAGGCTGCGCGTATCGATCGCGCGTCGGCCTGGGCAGTTTTCCGACATATCCAGTTGCCCAAAATGAAGAGCGTGCTGTTGATCGCGGTGATGCTGCGCTTTATGGACAGCTTCATGATTTATACCGAACCCTTCGTCCTGACCGGCGGCGGACCGGGTAACGCCACCACGTTCCTGAGTCAGACATTGACCCAGATGGCCGTAGGTCAATTCGACCTGGGCCCGGCGGCGGCGTTTTCCCTGGTGTATTTCCTGATCATCCTGTTGGTGTCCTGGCTGTTCTACACCGCCATGACCCACTCCGACGCCAACCGCTGAGGCCGCCAACATGAGCAAACGCAAGCTGATTCCATTGTTGCTGTACATCCTGTTCCTGCTGGTGCCGATCTACTGGCTGCTGAACATGTCCTTCAAGAGCAACACTGAAATCCTCGGCGGCCTGACGCTGTTTCCGCAGGATTTCACCCTGGCCAACTACAAGGTGATCTTCACCGATCCGAGCTGGTACACCGGTTACCTCAATTCGTTGTACTACGTGAGCCTGAACACGGTGATCTCCCTGAGCGTGGCGCTGCCGGCGGCCTATGCGTTTTCGCGCTACCGCTTTCTGGGGGACAAGCACCTGTTCTTCTGGCTGCTGACCAACCGCATGGCGCCGCCGGCGGTGTTTTTGCTGCCGTTTTTCCAGCTCTACTCTTCCATCGGCCTGTTCGACACTCACATCGCTGTGGCGCTGGCCCATTGCCTGTTCAACGTGCCGTTGGCGGTGTGGATTCTGGAAGGCTTTATGTCCGGCGTGCCCAAGGAAATCGACGAAACCGCCTACATTGACGGTTACTCGTTTCCAAAGTTCTTCGTGAAGATTTTTGTTCCGTTGATCGGCTCCGGCATCGGGGTGACGGCATTTTTCTGCTTTATGTTTTCCTGGGTCGAGCTGCTGCTGGCGCGCACGCTCACGTCGGTCAACGCCAAGCCCATCGCGGCGGTGATGACCCGCACGGTGTCGGCCTCCGGTATCGACTGGGGCGTGCTGGCCGCGGCGGGGGTGTTGACCATCCTGCCGGGCATGCTGGTGATCTGGTTTGTTCGTAACCACGTGGCCAAGGGCTTTGCCCTGGGCCGGGTCTAGAGGATTCGATGATGGAATGGATGGCCTGGACCACCCCCACCGCACTGTTCTTTGGCGGCATCGCCCTGATTCTGGCGGGCATGACTACCTGGGAGCTGCGTTCGCCGAGCATCCCGCGGCGCGGGTTTCTGCCGATCAGCACCACCCGTGGCGATCGTTTGTTTATCGGTCTTCTCGGCAGCGCCTACCTGCATTTGCTGGTAATCGGCGTTACCGACTGGAGCATCTGGGTAGCGTCCGCGCTGTCCCTGGTATGGCTGTTGAGTGTGATGCGTTGGGGCTGATGCCCTTATGAAATAAACAACCAGGAGGTCTCTATGTTGAATAAGAACAATAAGCTGCGACATAGCATTTCATTGGCCGCCGTACTGGCCCTGAGCGGTTTGAGCGCTTCGGCCTGGGCCGATGCCTACGAAGACGCCGCGAAAAAATGGATCGGCAGCGAGTTCAAACCGTCCACCCTCACCGAAGCCCAGCAGCTCGAAGAGTTGAAGTGGTTTATCAAAGCTGCGGAGCCGTTCCGTGGGATGAAGATCAACGTGGTGTCGGAAACCCTCACCACCCACGAGTACGAATCCAAGGTGCTGGCCAAGGCCTTTAGCGAGATCACCGGGATCAAGCTGACCCACGACCTGCTGCAGGAAGGCGACGTGGTGGAGAAACTGCAAACCCAGATGCAGTCCGATAAAAACATCTATGACGGCTGGGTTAACGATTCCGACTTGATCGGTACCCATGTTCGCTATGGCAAGACCGAATCGATCACCGACCTGATGGCCAACGAAGGCAAGGACTTCACCTCGCCGACCCTGGACCTCAAGGACTTTATCGGCCTGTCCTTCACCACCGGTCCGGACGGCAAGCTCTACCAACTGCCCGACCAGCAGTTCGCCAACCTCTACTGGTTCCGCGCCGACTGGTTCGAACGCCCCGAGCTGAAAGCCAAGTTCAAAGAAAAGTACGGCTATGAACTCGGTGTGCCGGTGAACTGGTCTGCCTACGAGGACATCGCCAAATTCTTCAGCGAAGACGTCAAGGAAATCGACGGCAAGCGCATCTATGGGCACATGGACTACGGCAAGAAAGACCCGTCGCTGGGCTGGCGTTTCACCGATGCCTGGTTCTCCATGGCCGGCGGCGGCGACAAAGGCCTGCCCAACGGTTTGCCGGTGGACGAGTGGGGCATTCGCGTGGAGGACTGCCACCCGGTGGGTTCCAGTGTCACCCGTGGCGGCGACACCAATGGCCCGGCGGCGGTGTTCGCCACCCAGAAATACGTGGACTGGATGAAAGCCTATGCGCCACCTGAAGCAGCGGGCATGACCTTCTCCGAATCCGGCCCGGTGCCGTCCCAGGGCAATATCGCCCAGCAGATTTTCTGGTACACCGCGTTTACCGCCGACATGACCAAACCGGGCCTGCCGGTGGTGAATGCCGACGGCACACCGAAATGGCGCATGGCGCCGTCGCCGGTAGGTCCTTACTGGGAAAAGGGCATGAAAAAGGGCTATCAGGACGTAGGTTCCTGGACGTTCCTCAAGTCCACCCCCGAGAAGCAGAAACTGGCGGCATGGCTCTATGCGCAGTTCGTGACCTCGAAAACCGTGTCGCTGAAGAAAACCATCGTTGGTCTGACGCCGATTCGTGAGTCCGACATCAACTCCCAGGCCATGACCGACATGGCGCCGAAACTCGGCGGGCTGGTGGAGTTCTACCGCAGCCCGGCCCGCGTGGAGTGGACGCCTACCGGCACCAACGTGCCGGACTACCCACGCCTGGCGCAACTGTGGTGGAGCAATATCGCCGCCGCCGCCAGTGGCGAGAAAACCCCGCAACAAGCGCTGGACAATCTGGCCAAGGAGCAGGACGCGATCATGACGCGCCTGGAACGCTCCAAGGTGCAGCCGGTGTGCGGCCCGAAAATGAACCCCGAGCGTGACGCGCAATACTGGTTCGACCAACCGGGCGCACCCAAGCCGAAACTGGCCAACGAGAAGCCCAAAGGCGAGACCGTCGGCTACAACGACCTGCTTAAACAATGGGAGGCGGCGCGCAAGTAAGCGCCTATTTGTAGTGAGCGGGCTTGTCGAATCGTCGCACCGCCCGGGCTGGGCTGCGTAGCAGCCCCTTCTTAAGGTGCCGCGGTGTGTCAGATGGGACACATCGCCTGAGATAGGGGCTGCTTCGCAGCCCGGCGCGGGGCAAGCCCGCTCACCACAGCAAGCCCCCTCCCACAGTTAAACTCCTCTGGGCCACCACCCGGCAACTCGGTGCATCTGGCCCAATAGCCATAGATCTCTACACAAGTTTTAAGGCTGAAATAGCTCTGTGGTGAGCCCCTCCCACAGTTAAGTTCCTCTGGGCCACCCCCCGGCAACTCGGTGCATCTGGCCCAATAGCCATAGATCTCTACACAAGTTTTAAGGCTGAAATAGCTCTGTGGTGAGCCCCTCCCTCAGTTAAGTTCCTCTGGGCCACCCCCCGGCAACTCGGTGCATCTGGCCCCAATAGCCATAGATCTATACACACGTTTCAAAGGCTGAAATAACTCTGTGGTGAGCGGGCTTGCCCCGCGCTGGGCTGCGAAGCGGCCCCATTCCAGGCGATGTGGTTTAGCTGACACATCGAGGTGCCTGGGTTTGGGGCTGCTTCGCAGCCCGGCGCGGGGCAAGCCCGCTCACCACACAAACGTGCCCGTTCACTACACAAGTCTCTCCACCCCATAACCTCTGCCAGGCCTTGCCCTGCCAAGGTTTTCAGGCCGATTCTGCGCCACAGCAATCGACCGCTGGTCCACCCCGTCTTAATCCGATTTGAATTTTCCGCACCTCCCGAGGCTCTGCATTCTAGACACGCGCCGTTCAGCGTGCTTACGGGGCCGCCTTGTCGGGAGGCCTGGTTGTTTAGGACTTTGCGGACACTGCCATCATGACGTTCCTCACAGCGCTCTCAGGCCAGCCGGCCTCGATGCACCATTCGGCTCACGGTCGTTATCACGCCCTGTACCAACAGCTGTACAGCGAAGCCGAGGGCGCCGGAGAAGCCGCACGGGATTTTGTGCAAGCGCAATTGGCCCAGGTGCGTAAGTTACCCGGCGACCTGCCCGAAGTGCCTGAACATCTGACCGCCTGGGTGGAGCAGCGCTGCGCCGAAGTGGCCCAGGCCTACGCTGAGTACCTGGAGCAACGCCAACAAGGCCGGCCCCGTCGATTTTTTCACAACAAGGCCCATGCCTTGTATTGCCTGCAGCGCGTGGCGCCGACCAAACAGGTCGACGGCGCCTGGCTGTACGGCCTGCTGCCCCATTGGCACGACCCGCGCTTTGACGGCCTGCTCACCACCTACCTGGAAGAGTTGGGCGACGGCCACGCCGCGCAGAATCATGTGGTGATTTACCGCAAGCTGCTCAGCGACCACGATGCCGCCAGCGAAGCCGGCCTGGACGACGATCACTACCTGCAAGGCGCTCTGCAACTGGCGCTGGGTCTGTGCGGCGAGGACTTCTTGCCGGAAATCATCGGCTACAACCTGGGCTATGAGCAGTTGCCCCTGCACCTGTTGATCACTTCGTACGAACTGAGCGAACTGGGCGTCGACCCCTATTACTTCACGCTCCACGTAACCATCGACAACGCCAGCACCGGACACGCCTGCAAAGCGGCGCAATCGGTCATCGACCTGTTGCCGTTGGGCGAGGGCAGGGCGGACTTCTATCGACGTGTGGCCGAGGGCTACCGCCTCAATGACTTGGGCCCGGGCACTACAGCCGTGATCAATAGCTTCAACCTGCACGACGAACTGGTGGCCATGCTCGAACGCAAGCGCACCTTCGGCCAGCACATGCATTCGGACTATTGCCGCTTCGAAGGCAAGACCGTCAACCAATGGCTCGCCAAGCCCGGGCAGATCGGCGCGTTTCTCCAGGCACTGGAAGACAAGGGCTGGATCAAACGCAACCAGGACCCGGCCGAGAGCCGCTTCTGGCAACTGATCGAAGGCGCCGGTGCGGCGATGTTCGGGGTGTTCAGTGGCTATGAAAAACAGGTGCTGCATGACTGGATCGCCGGTGATTGGATCAGCGCCGAACGCGTGCCTGCGGTGCGCCCCGGTCGTGGCAAACCGCTGCCCCGCGATACGCATCGGCCGACGGACCCGGACACCCAGGCGCTGGTCGAAACGCTGTGCAACCTCACCGATCAACAGCAACTCACTGCGCTGCTGCCGTGGTTGTCGGCCCGTCGCCATTGCACCCCCGCGGGGCTATATGCCACGCGCCGCTTTATCCAACTGCGCGCGCGCCTGCGCTAAGGAACCTGTTTATGTCCGCACAACAACTGGCCGACCGTGCGCTGCTGAACCTGGGACGCGGTTTGCAACAGAGCGGCTACCGCTTTATCACGCCCACGCCCTTGACCCATAACCGCGTCTACGCACGCCTGGCGACGCCGCTGGCCATGAACCTGCGCGATGTCTTCGGCTGGTCGATGCCGTTTGACCGCGACCTGTTGCCCGACGCCTTGCGCGAAGAGTTGCAACACGCCGATGTCGTCGAAGAGCACGATTCGCTTTGGCGCAGCGCCGTGCGCTGGTCGAGCCTGGATGACCTGTTGATTGCCCACTCGGCGTATCCCACCACCCAAGCGGATGCGGTGTTTTTCGGGCCTGACAGCTACCGCTTCGCGCAACTGATCGACGCCCACTTGCAACAGCGCTTCGAGCCGATCAAGCGTGCCGTGGACATCGGCTGCGGCGCCGGCGTCGGTGCGCTGGTAATCGCCCGCTCGCGACATGACGCCCAAGTGCTTGCGGTGGACATCAACCCGCGCGCCTTGCGTCTCACCGCAGTGAACGCTGAGTTGGCCGGCCTGAGCAATATCAGCGCGTATCACAGCAACGTGTTGGACAGCGTGGAAGGCGAGTTCGACTTGATCGTCGCCAACCCGCCTTATATGAACGATGACCGCCAGCGGGCCTACCGGCATGGCGGCGGCGCCTTGGGCGAGCAACTGTCGGTGCGGATTGTCAGCGAGTCCCTCGGGCGCCTGGCAGTGGGCGGCACATTGGTGCTGTATACCGGTGCGGCGATTGTCGCCGGGGAGGATCCGTTCCTCGCGGCGGTTAAGCCGTTGCTCGGCGGCGATGCCTACGGCTGGACCTACCGCGAACTAGACCCGGATGTATTCGGCGAAGAGTTGGAAAAACCCGGTTATGAGCGCGTAGAGCGGATCGCCGTGGTCGCATTGGCAGTGACCCGTTTGCGCTGAGGGCCGGCTTAGCAACTCTCAGCCCGCCCAGCGCCGACGAAGCGTTTAGCCAGAAAACCGTACAGCACGTAACCGAACGCCAGCACCAACATCGCGCCAAACACCGCCTCTTCGCCGCAGGCGTAGATCGCATACAGCGAATACGCCGCAGCCACCAGCACCACCAGCGTATTGCGTACTTGTAGCGCTTGAGGGGCGCGGGCCTTGTGCATCATCACCATTAGCCCGGTGAGGGCGGTGACGTAGGGCACCAGGTTGGTCACCACCGCCAGGCTGACCAATTTGCTGAACTGCGCTGAGGCGGTGGGCGAGATGGTCGACAAGGCGATCAGGCTTTGCAGCGCGGCGCAGGCCAACAGGCCCAGGAGTGGCGCGTTGGCTTGGGTGATCCGACTGAAAAAACGCGGAAACATGCGCTGATCCGCCGACATCTTGGCCGTCTGGGCCAGGGTGAACTGCCAGCCCAGCAATGAGCCGATACAGGCCACCACCGCCAGCGCCATGATCACGTCGCCAACCCACGGCGCGAACATCTGTGCATATACCACCGCGAAGGGCGCGGACGCGCTCGCCAGTTTGGCGTTCGGCACGATGCCCTGGATCACAGTGGTGGACAGCACGTACACCAGCGCCGCGCCGAGGGTGCCGAGCAGGCAGGCCAGAGGCACGGTGCGCTGCGGGTCTTCCACGGCGTCATGCCCCTGGGCCGCCGACTCCATGCCAAGGAATGCCCACAGTGTCAGCGGAATACTCGCGCTGATCGCGTCCCAACCTTGAAGCTGGTGCGGGTTCCAGGCCGCCACGAACACCTCGACCTTGAAATAAAACCAGCCGATCACACACAGCCCCACCACCGGGATAATCACGCCCCACACCGTCACCACGCCTATGCGCCCGGTCAGGCGTGGGCCGCCGAAATTGGCGGCGGTGGTCAGCCAGATCAGCGCCAGGCTGCCGATAAACAGCGGCACCGGGCCACTGGCCAGCCATGGAATAAACGCCGAGAGATAGCCCACCGCCGAAATCGCAATCGCCACATTGGCGATGATCAGCGACAGAAAATACAGAAACGAACACAGGAAGAACCCCGACTTGCCGTGGGCTTCTTCGCTATACGCCGACATCCCCCCGGCGCGTGTGCAGAACACGCCGCATTGGGCAAAGCCATATGCGATCGCCATCGAGCCCACCGCCGTGATCAGCCACGACAGCAACGAAATCGCGCCCAACTGCGCCATGCTCGCCGGCAACATGATGATGCCCGAGCCCATCATATTGATCGTCACCAACGTGGTGAGGCCCAGCAGGCTCATCTTTTTGCTTGGCGTGGTCATCGAGTACTCCGTTGAGCCTGTGGGCCGGTATGACCGTCAGCAATAGCGCGGATTCAGGCGTTTGTCTCGCTCGGGCGACCAGGGGCCAGCGCCTGGTGCGGCAGCAACGTCATCACATCGCAGAACAATGCACGCTTTTGCCAGTCGTTGCGGTCGCCGATCACGTACAAGCGGCGCTTGGCCCGGGTGGCGGCCACGTTCAGCAGGTTCGGCTCGCTGACCACCCAGTCCCGCGCACCGGCGTTTTCGCTGCTGCCGCCCAACACCATGATCACCACGGGCGCCTCCTTGCCCTGCATGGTGTGAATGGTGCCGTAGAGCATTTTGCGCGGCAGCAGCTCTTTAAGGCGATCGCGCACCGCCTGGAAGGGAGTGACCACGGCAATATCGGCGATTTTCACACCGTCCTGGCGCAGCATCGCCAACAAGCGCATCAGGGCATCGCCTTCGGCCGCGACCCAGTTGCCGGACGAAGGGCCATGGGCTTGGACCCAGCCGGTGGCCAGGCTGGCCGGTGTTTCTTTGGCCGGGGAGGGCGGCACGGTGCCGAAGACCATGGCGCCGTCGTAGGCGATGCGGTTCGCCAGCGCGTACATCGGACGGTCGCAGCGACGATGCACCACCAGCGGCAAGCCGACCCAGCGCTTGGCCTGCGGCGGGCCCATCATCCGGCCCCAGCGAGTGGCTTCGTCGGCCAGGGTTTGCGCGGACTGGCGCGTCGGCATCCAGTATTCGTCGACGCCGTAGCGGGTGCGCATATGTTCCAGCACCGCTTCCGACACGGTGACGATGGGCTTGAGTTGTAGCGGATCGCCCACCAGCACGGCACGGCGCGCGCGCCATAGGGCACCGACCGCCGCTTGCGGGGTGGCCTGGCCGGCTTCGTCCACCAGCAGCCAGCCGATTTCACCGACCCCCAGGGAGCCGAACGAGCGCGCAAACGAAGCAAAGGTGCTGCTCAACACCGGCACGAGCATAAATAACGACGCCCAGCTCGAACGGATCGCCGCGCGCGAGACGCCCTGGAAGCGCGCGCCCTGCAACACACGGTTAATGAAATACAGATTGGCGCGAACGCGCTTGGCTTCCAGTTCGAAGAAGCACTGGTGCAGCTTCAGGGCCTGGATAAACACTCGGGCGCGGGCCTGGCGCCAGCCTCTGATCGACCACGGTTCAATCAGCTCAATGGCCTCGCCGCGTCCGATAATGCCGTGGCGCAGCCAGGCCAGCAGGTGCTCTGCCTTGCACGCCTTGGCCAGGGCGGTGATTTGCTCGATCTGCTGGCGCTGACGCTCGCGCAAACCGCCCAGAGCTTGCTGGTGTTCCGTGCTCAGGTGATTGAGCGCCTTGCTTTCGCCGGTCAGACGCGCGGCGCTGCGTTTGACTTGTTCGAAGCTTTCTTCGGCCAGGGCGTGCCGGCTGCGGATAACACCTTGTACTTCATTCCAACGCCGCTGCGTGCCCCACAGGCTCAGGAGGTTGGCAAAGAACCCGGGCTTGGCCGCCAGGTGCCGCTGCACCTCGTTCAGGCTGTGTTGCAGAGCGTCGCGGGCGGGCTTGAACTCGCGCTCGTCGAGTTGTGCGATACGCGCATCGGTCTCTTTGATCGTGTGGGTCAAGCGCTTGAGTGCGTCCTCTTGCTCAGCGATTTGCGCGCGCAACGCGCTGACAGCCTGCAAATGGTCGTTGATGCGCTGGGCGTCGGCGCTCAAGTGTTCGGCGTGAGCCTTGGCCGCCTGATAATCCGCCACTGCCTGCTGCCAGGTGCTCAGGCGTTGCGCGGAGGTGCGGCTGATGTCGGCCTGGGTTCCGAGCCAGCCGAGGAAGCCACGGCGCGCCTGTTCTGGGCTGTCTTCGCCGGGCTCGTCTTCTTCTTCCTGGTCGTCGTCCAGCTCCTCGGCCTCCAAGGCCGACAGCCAGTCGTGCGCCTGTTCTTCGAGGTCGCTGGCCTTGGGTTTGCGGGGTGGCTGGCCGTAGAAGTAGCGGCTGATAAAGGTGCGGCGCCGCGCTTTGCTGCCCAGCGCGGCGGAGATCAGGCCCCAGGCGGGTTTGCCGCTGACCAGTTCACCCAGTTCGCCGAAATAGTCAGCGTCCGACAGCCAACTGGGGTCGATCTTGTCGCGCTGCGGCAGCTCCAAGGTGACGTTTTCGACGGCGCCGTTATTGGACGACGCGATCACCATCTCAAAGCCGAACAATACCGGGTTGAGCGCATGCACCGTTTGGAAGTCCGTGCCATCACTCACCCGTTCGGGCGTGCCGTCGACAAAGGCGGCAGACGCGCGGGGCAGAGCGGCCAGGGCATCGGCGCGCTGGGTGACCACGGCGGCCAGCAGATCACGCAACAGGGTGGTTTTGCCGGTGCCGGGCGGGCCGTTGATGCCCAGCACACCTTCGCCATCGCTCAACGTATGCAGCAGGGTATTCACCGCCAATTGCTGGGAATGCACCAGCCCCAGGTGATGCTCGGCCGGCCAGCAGCCCAACGGGTACTGTTTGGGCGCCAGACGCTCGATTAACGCCAGGGAGGCATCGTCATCGTCGATGTGCAAGCGCTGTGCCGGGGCATGTCGCGCCAGGTACTGCGCCAGCGGTGCGCTGGTGATGCCATTGCGCAGGTTGTCCGCCACGTCGGCCAGGTCCGCGAGCAGAAAACTGTTGAGCGGGTCGTCTTCCTGGGCGGGGTTCTTGATCTTGATGGGCGTGGAGCGCCAGCGGTGGGTGTAGCGCTCGGTGGCGCTGAAGTAGTCGTCCAGGCCGAGGAAATTTCGAATCTTCTCCGTCAGCTCGACCAACATCGCCGCATCGACTGGGCCGCCCATCAGCGGCTTGATGTCCTCGCGCAGATAGTTTTGTTCCTCGTCGAAGCCGCGGGTCCAATCCCTGTTTGCCAGGGCGCGGCCGAGGAACCAGGCTTCGCTGGAGAGCACCAGGCTGTCTTGCACCATCAGCCCCTGCTCGGTGAACTTCAGCGCGAAAAGCGCGGATTCACGGGTTTTCGGCGGCTCTTTATAGCCTTGGTCGGCACCGTAGAGTTGCTTAAGGCTTTCGGCCACGCGGCGGCTGTCGTACAGGTGGGCGAAGAGGGTGTGGCTCCAGACCCGGTCTTTAGGCTTTGGCTGGCCGTGCGCCGGGCTGCTGGCAGCCCATGGCATCACCGGCCGCGCCGCATTGCAGTCATGCAGGAACGACGCAAACAGACTGTCGCGCTTTTCGATTTTGGGGGCCGATTGCGGTTGCAGCAGCTCCACGGCGTGCCAGTAGCGGGTGATGCTTTCTCGGGTCATCAATCTCAATCCTTTGCGTAAAACGCCGGTTCATCCCGGTTCGGCGCGTATTGCGGGGGCTTTAAGCCAGTTGGGGCAACAGGTTCAAGTGACCGTCGACCTCGTTGACCAGGCCGCTGGCCAAAAACAGTGGCGCCAGGCGCTTGTGCAGTTGCGGCTCGACAAATTCCTTTACGGTATCCAGGGCCAGCAAACCGGTAGTCGGCAGCTCTGCCTTGGTATACGACAACCAGGCCTTTTTCAACGCCTGCAACACATCGCTGCCTGCCGTGGATGCAAAGCGGCGATGGGTGGGTTTGCCGTCGAAGCTGAAGGTGTGCTGGAACGCGTAACCGCTTTCGTCGCCGCCGCTGGCGGTGCAGCGGATGCAGGTGCAAGGGCCGTCGCCGAACGCGCTGCGCAGGTAAGTGTTGAAGTCCACCACCGGTTTGAGTGACAGGCGCTTATCGACCTCGAACAGGTCCCCGGTCATTTTTTCGTCAGTGTTCAACGTCCGTTTCCTCGCAGTGGCATGGCAGCTTTTCAAAGCGCCGCACAATAACAGTCGAGGGCGGGTTTGGGCACTACTTGCGCTTGCGGGTGGATGAGTTGCGATAGAACGACAGAATTGCCAGCAACTGAACGACCGCTATCGCGGCCACCATCGCCCGGCCAGCGTTGCTCGCACCTGGGCGGTGCGTTGGGCGCGCAGTTGCTGACGCATATGCTGCGTGAGCGCTGGCTGATGCGCACGCTCGATACCCGTGCGTTAACGGTCACCCCGAGAGGCCGCAAGCGCCTGGCTGCTGTATTTGATATTTCATCCTGACGCGGGGCTCAGCGAAAAAACTCCCCCGGCGTGGCATCGAACTGCTGGCGAAACGCATTGATGAACGCCGATGTCGACTCATACCCGCTGGCCAGCGCCACGTCCGTGACCCGTTCGCCATGTTCTAGGGCGGGCAGGGCGCTGAGCAGGCGCAGGCGTTGGCGCCAGGCGCGGAAGGTCAGGCCGGTGTCGTGCAGGAACAGGCGGCTGAGGGTTTTTTCGCTGACCCCCAGTTTGTCGCTCCATTGCCCCAAGGTGGTTTGCTGCTCCGGGTGGAGGTTGAGGCTGCGGTAGATTTGGCGCAGGCGCGGGTCCACCGGTAGCGGCAGCATCAGGTCGACCTGCGGCGCGGCGGCGAGTTGGTCGAGGATCACCTGGGCCAGCCGCCCGTCGGGCCCGTCCTCGGCGTATTCCACCGGCAGTTCGCTGAAGCTGCGGATCAGCTCGCGCAGCAGGTTGCTCACCTCCAGAACGTGACAGTGCCCGGCCGCCCATTGGGTGACGCTGCAATCGAGGTACAGGCTGCGCATCTCGGTGTGGGGCGTGCTGTACACCCGGTGCGGCATGCCCGCCGGAATCCACACGGCTCGTTGCGGCGGAGCGACAAAGCGGCCGGCGCTGGTCTGGATCTCCAACACCCCGGAAATTGCGTAGGACAATTGTACCCACGGGTGACTGTGGCGGCGGGTCAGTGCGCGATTGGGCAGCGATTCAGTGCGCCCGTATACCGGCCGTGGCAGGCTGGACAGCCCGGGAATGCTGCGGCGCACAGTATTGGCATGTCCTTTAGGCGGCATTTACTGGCTCGTTGGCGTTAGTCGGTAATAAAGCGTTACGTTAGAGTCGCCATGACGCTCTTGGCAACCCCTGGATGACTTCACTATGACTCGGCCTCGCTTTCTACCCGACAACTTCACCCTCACGTTGATCGCGACGGTGATTCTCGCTTCCTTGCTGCCCGCCAGCGGCCAGACTGCCGTGGCATTCGGCTGGGTCACCAACCTGGCTATCGCGCTGCTGTTTTTCCTGCACGGCGCCAAGCTCTCGCGCCAGGCCATCGTGGCCGGCGCCGGCCATTGGCGCCTGCACCTGCTGGTGTTCAGTCTGACCTTTGTGCTGTTCCCATTGCTGGGCCTGGCACTTAAACCGGTGCTGTCGCCGTTGATCGGCAAAGACCTGTACATGGGCATGCTCTACCTCTGCGCGTTGCCGGCCACGGTGCAGTCGGCGATTGCTTTCACCTCCCTGGCGCGCGGCAATATCCCGGCGGCGATCTGCAGCGCGGCGGCGTCGAGCCTGTTTGGGATCTTCCTCACACCGTTACTGGTGACCTTATTACTCAATGTCCATGGCGACGGCGGCTCCACCGTCGACGCTATCGTGAAAATCAGCGTGCAGTTGCTGCTGCCGTTTATCGCCGGGCAGATCGCGCGGCGCTGGATCGGCGAGTGGGTAGGGCGCAACAAGGCGTGGCTGAAGTTCGTTGACCAGGGCTCGATTCTGCTGGTGGTGTACGGCGCGTTCAGCGAGGCGGTCAACGAAGGCATTTGGCACCAGATCCCATTGTGGGAGCTGGGCGGGCTGGTGGTGGCCTGCTGCGTGCTGCTGGCGCTGGTGTTGGTGGCCTCAACCGTGCTTGGCAAGGCGTTTGGGTTCAATCAGGAGGACCGCATCACCATCCTGTTCTGCGGCTCGAAGAAAAGCCTGGCGACCGGCGTGCCGATGGCCCAGGTGCTGTTTGCCGGGGCGAGTATGGGCGTATTGATTCTACCGTTGATGCTGTTTCACCAGATCCAACTGATGGTGTGTGCGGCGCTGGCACAGCGTTATGCCAAGCGTGCGGAGAGTGTTGCGGAGTTGATGGCGCAGGTGGATCCTTAGTGAACGAACAGATACTAGGCTGTGGGAAATTTCCTACATGATGGTGGGATTATTCCCTTATTGATTCAGAATGCTCCAGGCCACTATGGGTGCCTTCACTTCTGCCAAGTGGTTGATAAAGATGGCCCACCCTCGCGTCCTGGTTCTTGAGAATCAACGGTTTCAACGCAGTGTTCTGATCAAGATGCTTGATCGGCTGGGCCTCCGGGATGTGCTTCAGGCCAGTGACGGCGACCAGGCCATGGCGCAATTAATGGCTTGTGGTGGCGTCGATATTATCCTCTGCGATTTGGCTGATAGAAGTCTGGACTGCCTGGATTTCCTGCACCGAGCCAGGCAGGCGGATCTGGTGCAGGCGGTGGCGTTATGCGGTGAGTTGCTGCCTGAGTTGCTCCGGGCAGTGATGCAGATGCCTTCGCTCTCGGGCCTGCAGATGCTCGGTGTATTGCCCCCTTCGCTGGAACTGCACTCATTGCGCCGCCTGCTGCGCCGCTATTCCCAGGCGCATTCCCCCTTCAAACAACTGCCTGTGCCCAGGGCATTGCCCGATGAACATGAAATTCACCAGGGCTTGGCGCTTGGGGAATTTCGTGCATGGTTCCAACCCAAATTCATCTTGGGCACTGGGCGACTGGCTGGAGTGGAAGCGTTGGTGCGTTGGGAGCACCCAACCCGAGGTCTGCTATTGCCGGCGGAGTTTCTGGCCGCCGTCTTGGCCTACGATTTGATTGATCAGATGTTTAAACAACTGCTGGAACAGGGTTTAAGCCTGTTGAGCGTGCTACGTCGGCAACAGGTGCACCTGGAACTGGCGTTTAATCTGCATGCCTCGCAATTACTCAGCGACGAGGTGACCTTGTATATCCAGCAAGCCTTGCTGCGTTACGACTTTGCCGGTTCCACTTTATCGTTCGAGCTGGCAGAAAACGGTTTGCTGGATCTCTCTCCGCGTATCCAGGAAAACCTACTGCGTTTACGCATGCTTGGCTGTGGCCTGTCCATCGATGATTTCGGCATGGGCTTTTCTTCCCTCAAGCTGCTTTGCCAACTGCCGTTCAATCAACTCAAACTCGACGGCGAATGTGTTCGTCGAATGGACGAACCCCACAGTCAGGCCATGGTCGCCAGCACGCTGGCGCTCGCCCGTTCGCTGGATATGAGCCTAGTGATAGAGGGCATCGGTAACCAACGCATCCATGAGGGCGTGTTGGCTCTGGGTTGCGAGATCGGTCAGGGCTACTATTTGGCGCGGCCAATGGCGGGGTATCGCCTGCTACCTTGGTTGGACGCCTATTTCGCTGGCCAGCGAAACGCGAAAAATTGCTGAGGCTACAGCTCAGATATTTCCTACAATCCAAGCGCGCTCGTGTATTTTGAGCAGCGTGTTTCGGACACAGTTTTCCACCGTTTTACGCTATTGACTTATAGGTCATCGGCAAATGCCGGCGCGTCTTTCAGAGGTAGTCATGTTTAAAGCGTTAGTTGTGGACGATCATCCGTTCATTCGTTCTTCGGTCAAGATGCTTCTCAAACAGGAGTGTTTCGAAGTGGTTGCCGAGGCGGATAACGGGGTCGACGCGGTGCAGCTGGCTCGTGAGCATGAGCCGGATCTTATTGTGCTGGACATCGCCATGCCCAAGCTGGATGGGTTGGAAGTCATTACTCGTCTCTGCTCACTGGGCCTCAAATGCAAGATCCTGGTACTGACGTCGCAGTCACCGCTGTTCTACTCAATGCGCTGCATGAAGGCCGGGGCCGCCGGTTACATCTCCAAGACCAACGATTTAGATGAATTGGTTAAGGCGATCAAGGCTGTCATGGGCGGCTATACCTTCTTCCCTAATCTGGCGGTCAGTTCGGTGCGTCGCAGCGATACCGAGACCACCGATCTGGAGCTGATCCAGAGTCTCTCTGATCGTGAGTTGACGATTCTACAGCGCTTATCCCAAGGGTTGAGCAATAAGGAAATCGGCGACTCGATGCTGCTCAGCAACAAGACCGTCAGCACCTACAAGACACGGCTGATCGAAAAACTCAACGTGAAGTCGGTCGTGTACCTCGCCGACTTCGCCAAACGCAATAATTTGATTTGATGGGCGTTTACTGGCGTACAAGAATCGTTGCTTTGGCTGCAGGGATGGCCTTGAGCAGTTGCGCGCTGGCAGCTCCGCAGGCCGAGCTATTCCAAGTGCTGGGGCGTTCCCATGTGGATGGGTACAGCGCTCCGCTGGCCGAGGCAGACTGGAGTTGGCTGCGTAGCAAGGATGTCTTGGTATTGGGGGATTCCGCCCCTGACTATTCGCCGTTGGGCATGGCCAGTAACAATCGTGACTATGAGGGCATGACGGCTGATTATGCACAATTGGTCAGCCAGCTTCTGCGCGTACGCGTGGAGGTACGGCGTTATGCCTCGCGCGCTGATGTGATCGCCGCGCTCAAGCGTGGAGAGGTAGATTTTCTGGGCGTAGCCAACGGCTATGAAGCTCAGGATACTGGCATCATGCTATCCAGCGCCTATGCCGAAGATATGCCCGCGCTCGTCACCCGGTTGGGTGACAGCATTGGACTGAGCCCGGACCTGGCGGGGCTTAAGATCGCTATGCTTTATCACTACCTTTCGCCCGAGGAGGTGAAGGCTTTCTACCCCAAGGCGACACTTCAGTTGTATCCCTCCACCTTAAGCGCGATCGGCGCAGTTGCTTTCGGGAGTGCCGATGTTTACTTGGGCGATGCGATCAGTGCGAATTTTCTAATCAACAAAAACTATCTGAATAACGTGCAACTGGCGGATTTTTCCCAGATCGAAGCCAGCAACTTTGCCTTCGCCGTGCCCCAGAAATCGACGCGGTTGCTGCGTATCCTAAACACGGCTCTGGCGGCGATTCCTGTCAGCGAGCGCATGAATATTCTGCGGCGCTGGAGCGCTGGTGGCGCCAGCATGCCGGGGCTGACTGCTCTGCATTTCAGCACCAGCGAACAGCGCTGGATGGATGCGCACCCTTCGCTGCGGGTGGCGGTAATCGACAGCTACCTGCCGCTGTCGTTCTTCAACGAGCAGGGCGAGTTTCGCGGCCTCAGCGCAGATGTGCTGGCCAAAGTCGCCCTGCGCACCGGCTTGAAGTTCGAAGTGCGGCGCTTGTACTCGGTCGCCAGTTTGCTGGACAGCATCCGCGACGACGAAGCCGACTTGCTGATCACCCTGACACCGAGCACTGCACGTGAGGGCTTGTTACGTTTTACCCGACCCTACTTGAACACACCCTATGTGTTAGTCAGTGGCATCGACCCTTCCACGCCCAATACCCTGGACGACATGGCGGGCAAGCGCCTGGCGCTTATCCACGGTAATCCGGTTCGAGAACTGATCGTTGAGCAATACCCCAAGATTGAACTGGTGGAGGCGAGCAACGCCCAGGAAGCGATGGACCTGGTGGCCAACGGCAATGCAGATGCGGCGGTCAATTCGCTGATCATTGCCCGCTATATGATCTCGCGCCAATACCGCGATCAGTTGCGCATTACCAGCACCGTCGGTACACAACTGGCACGCACGGCATTCGCCACCCCGCGTGGCTCGCTGGAGCTGTATTCGATCCTCGAAAAAGCCCTTCTCAGCATTCCTCCGGAGGAAATGGACGAAGTCACCAACCGATGGCGAAGCGAGATAGCCGTTGATGACAGTTACTGGTTGCGTAACCGCACTGTGATCATTCAGGGCTTTGCCTTGGCCGCAGTGTTGTTGGTGATGGCTGTTGGTTGGATCGCCTACCTACGAGGGCAGATGCGTAAACGCCGGCAGGCCGAAATTGCCTTGAACGACCAGTTGGAGTTCATGCGTGTTTTGATCGATGGCACGCCCCATCCTATCTACGTGCGTGATCGCCAAGGGCGCCTGATGGTATGCAACAGCGGCTACCTGAGCGTATTCAATGTCGAGCGGGAAGCCGTCATCGGCAAGACCGTGGTGGACGGTGTACTTAGTAACGCCGGTGAAGCGGCGGCTTATCATGAAGATTATCTACAGGCCATGGAGGCGGGCGTGCCTTGCGTTCAGGACCGCGACCTGACCATGACAGATGGCCAAGTGCTGACGATTTACCACTGGATGTTGCCTTACCGAGGTAGCGACGGTCAGGTCAGCGGCATGATCGGTGGCTGGATCGACGTCAGCGAGCGCCAGCACTTGCTCGAAGCCCTGCGCGAAGCCAAGGAGCGCGCCGACGACGCGAGTCGTGCTAAGACGAGCTTCCTGGCGACCATGAGCCATGAAATCCGCACGCCGATGAATGCCATCATTGGCATGCTGGAACTGGCGCAGAAAAAAGCCGATCAAGGCTATATGGACCGTGCTTCCATTGAGGTGGCGTCCACCGCTGCGCATGGGTTACTGGACCTGATCGGCGATATCCTCGACATTGCCCGCATCGAATCCGGTCGCCTGTCCCTGGCACCCGAGCGGGCCAATCTGCTGGAACTGGTGGAGTCGGTGGCTCGTATCTTCGAGGGCCTGGCGCGGCAGAAACAACTGCGCTTGATCCTCGACTTGGATTGCACCCTCAACCGTCAGGTACTGGTCGATCCGCTGCGTTTCAAGCAAATCGTTTCCAACCTACTGAGTAACGCGATCAAATTCACTGTGCAGGGGCATGCGCGTTTGCAGGTCAGCGTCGAGCCAAGCCTTAATGACGAACGCTTGGCACTGCGCCTGCGGGTTGAGGACACCGGCATCGGTATTTCCAGTGAGGACCAGCAGCGTCTGTTCAGCCCTTTCAGCCAGGCCGTCAACCAAAACCAGTCAGCGCGCAGTGGTTCGGGACTGGGGCTAATGATCAGTCGCACGCTGTGCGAAATGATGGGCGGCACCTTGACCCTGAGCAGTGTGCTGACGCAAGGCACCCAGGTTGAGGTGTGTATCAGTTTGCCCACCCTGGTGCTGATGGATGAGCCCGCAGCGGTTGCGGCGGAGTTGCCCCAGCCAGTGCGGACGCTGAATGTCTTGGTGATAGACGATTACCCCGCCAACCGCCTGTTGCTATCCCAGCAGTTGGGATTTCTGGGGCACCGCGTCAGCGATGCCGAAGACGGAGCCCATGGCTTGCGTGCCTGGCGCCAGCAACATTTTGACGTGGTGATCACCGACTGCAGCATGCCGATCATGAGCGGCTATGACCTGGCCCGCGCCATTCGCGATGAGGAGCGCAGCAGAGGGCTTACCCACGGGATAATCCTCGGGTTGACCGCTAATGCCCAGCCTGAAGAGAAGGACCGCTGCCTGAAGGCCGGCATGGATGACTGTCTGTTCAAACCCCTCAGTCTCAATGATCTCAACGAACGATTAGTGAGCTTGATACCCGCACTCAGCGTTTCAGCCGAGCAGGGAATGTCGGGTGCCATTGAGGGGCTTGATCTGACCGGTCTCGAACAACTGAGCCGTGGCGATGCGGCGGCTGTCCGAGCCTTGCTGCATGATTTGGCCACCAGCAACGCACAGGACATGGCGCGCCTGATCAAGTTGTTCACTCAGCATGACCTGACTGGGCTGGGCGACCTGGCGCATCGGGTCAAAGGTGGTGCGCGGATTATCCAGGCGCAGTGGTTGATCGACTGTTGCGAAGCGTTGGAAGTTGCCTGCCAAGGTTTGAATTCGGCGGTGCTGACCGAAGCCGTCGACGCGTTGCAGCAAGCGATGGAACAATTGGGGCAGCGGCTGGAGACCTATCTGGTCTGACAGAGAGAGCCGAAACCGGATTGTGCGGGAATGTTGAAAAGCGTGTGGGAAATTTCCTACACGTTGAGGGGAAGGGTACTACAGGTGTGGGGCGCCCATAGCGGGATGATGGCCCTGTCGCACAAGCCAGATGTCGTGTTCGTTGCGCCACCGCTTTGGCTGGTGGCAGGTCGATCCGGTTTGGCGGCTGTATATGAAAACCTTCCCTTTGGAGCTTTACCATGAACGTTCACGCATTCACCCTCGCTGCCGTGTTTCTCGCCACCGGTGCCCAGTTCGCAAACGCGGCCGACGGTACCATCAACTTCAACGGCGAACTGAATGAACAAACCTGCACCATCGCTGTGGATGGGGTTGTTACTCCAGCCGTCGCTACGGTGACCCTGCCGACGATCTCCACCGGTTTGTTGACCTCTGCCGGCCAAGCGGAGGGTCGTACCGGTTTTACCATCCAATTGACCAACTGCGTCGGCCCCGCCACTACCGCCGCGGCGTTCTTCAACTCCGGCGCCTCGGTGGACCCGTTGACCGGCAACCTCCTCAACATGGCCGGTTCGGCTAAGAACGTGCAGTTGCAACTGATCGATGCTAAGGGCGGCGCTGTTATCCAGGCCGGCAACACGAACCAGCGCACCAAGACCACACGTAACACCATCGATGCCTCTGGCGCCGCCAACATGTCGTACGCCGTGCAATATCTGGCTACCGGCGCCACTGAGGCGGGTACGGTTACCAGCAGCGTGACCTACAACGTCGATTATCAATAAGCCGTCATACGTCAGCGCGCCACGATCCGGCGCGCCGATGTCTTGCGGATGAGGTGTGTTATGTCCTATCTGTACAATCTACGCCGTGGTTTTTGCCTGTTAGCGGCCGCACTGGCGTGTTCGCAGGCAATGGCCGGGGTGGTGATCACTGGCACGCGTCTTGTGTACCCTGCGAACCAGAAAGAAATCACCGTCAAGCTCAACAACAACGGCTTGATGCCTGCCTTGGTACAAGCCTGGGTGGATACTGGAGATATGCAGTCAAGCCCTACCAGTTCTAAGGCGCCGTTTGTGTTGTCGCCGCCGGTATCGCGGATCGACCCAAGCAAAGGCCAGAGCCTGAGGCTGATGTTCACCGGCGCCGCGCTGCCGAGTGACAAGGAGTCGGTGTTCTGGCTCAACGTGCTGGAGATTCCACCCAAGGCCGAGGGTGCGGTGGATCAGAATGTGCTGCAAATGGCGTTTCGTTCACGCATCAAGATCTTCTACCGCCCAGACGGCTTACCCGGCACGGCTGTCGACGCCCCGGCTATGGTGCAGTGGAAGGTGATCAGGCAAGGCCAGGAGTACGCCCTACAGGCGTTCAATCCAACGGCCTATCACGTGTCTCAAGTAGATCTCACGCTGCTGGTCGGTGAACAGCGTTACGAGAGTGAAAATGGCATGGTCGGCCCAGGCCAGACGAAGGTATTTGTTCTGCCTGGTCTGAAGTCCTTGCCGCCAACATCCGCTCAGGTGGCATACAACGCTATCAACGACTACGGCGCGTTGATGCCGATCAAGCAACCGCTCAAGCCCTGACCCCCTTCGCGACGAAACGCCTGCGCACGAGTATTTTTATGATGACCATCCAACGCCTTGGCCCCGGCCAGCAGGCGCGGCCTCGCTTTGTTTTTAATCCTGCGACGCTGCGCATTCTCAAAACTCTGACGCTGCTGCCTGTGGTACTGATTGCCGAGTCAGGCTGGGCCGAGGACGTGCAGTTCAACGATGCGTTCCTGCCCGAAGACTCGCGCTCTCTGGACCTGACGCAATACGAGAAAGGCAACCCGGTATTGCCCGGTGAGTACCGAGCAGACATGGTGATCAACGGCAAGCTGGTCATGCGTCAGGATATTCGGATCAACGCCGGCCCGGACGGCAGCAACCCTGTGGTCTGTGTCAATCGCGGTTTGCTTGAGCGGGTCGGGGTGGACATGCTCAAACTGTCGGCGCATGCCATAGCGAGTCTGGAAAGCGGCGTGACGTGCCTGGACATCGGCCAACTGATCAAAGGGGCCACGGCCAGTTTTTCCCCATCCAGCCAACAGCTGGACATCAGCATCCCTCAAATCGTATTGCGCCGCGATGCTCGTGGGTATGTCAGCCCGGAGCTGTGGGACCGGGGTGTGACCGCCGGTATGGTGAGTTACACCTTCAATGCTAACCACAACAGAACTGATTACGGCAGTGACGATTCGGCATACCTGGGCCTGAACGCGGGCCTGAACCTGGGGGATTGGCGTTTGCGTCATAACGGCTCGATGAGCTGGCAGAAACAGACTGGGCAGAACTACCAGACGCTCAACACCTACGCCCAGCGGGATGTCACCCGCCTGAAAAGCCAACTGACTGTCGGCGAGTCCAACACCAGTGGCGAGATCTTCGACACTCTGGCGTATCGCGGGGTGCAGTTAGGCACTGACGACCGCATGCTGCCCGAGTCCCAACGTGGCTATGCACCGGTTATTCGAGGGATTGCGCGCACCAGTGCACGGGTGGCTGTACGCCAGGCCGGCAACCTGCTTTTTGAGACCACCGTGGCGCCCGGCGCTTTTGTGATTGATGACTTGTATGCCACGGGCTATGGCGGCGATCTGGACGTGACCGTCTATGAAGCCGACGGCAGCGAACAGCGCTTTATCGTGCCCTATGCGGCCGCGGCGCAATTACTGCGCCCAGGCACTTCACGCTACAGCATCACTGCCGGTGAAACGCGCAATAACTTCATCTCGAACCAGGCACGGTTGGCGCAGGGCACTTATCAGTTGGGTCTGAGCAATATCTTTACCGGCTATATCGGCGGCCAGGGCAGCGACGACTATCGTGCGCTGCTGGGCGGTCTGGCATTCAGTACGCCGATCGGTGCGATGTCCATTGACGTGACCCAGGGAAGTACCCAGTTCAAAGGGGGACTGGACAGCGGCCAGAGCGTGCGTATGAGCTACAGCAAGAACATTCTCAGCACCGGCACTAACTTTGCCGTGGCCGCTACGCGATTTTCCACGCAGAAATACCTGGACTTCAACAGCGCCATATTGTTGCTGGACGCCGAACGCAACGGTATCGACACCAGCCTGTATGCCCGTGCTCGCAGTCGACTATCCCTCACTGCCAATCAGAGCTTGGGCTCGTGGGGGCAGGTAGCGTTCAGCGGCTTTTCGCAAGACTACTGGAACCAACCGGGGCGGGATGTGCAGTACCAGTTCAGTTACAACAAGCAGGTCGGTAGTGTTAGTTATGGTGTAAATGCCAACCGCAGCCGCATCGGCCTGGGAGACATGGATAACAGCCTGTTGTTTACCGTGAGCATGCCCCTGGAATTCGGTGCCTCGACCAATCAACCACAGCTGTCGGCACGCTTGTTGCGCGATACCCACGGACAATACAGCGAACAAGCGACGCTCAGTGGCACCGCAGGCCAAGATCGCCAATACAGCTATAGCCTAACCGGAGGCCATGAAGGAGCCACGGGCTCCAACAGCACAGCAATCAGTGGCCAGTACACCGGGCCCAAAGCGATGGTTGGCGCGACTGTCAGCCGTGGAGCGGGCTACGACAGTCTGTCCCTGAATGCCAGCGGCAGCGTGGTTGCCCATCCTAACGGGGTGACGCTTACGCCTTATCGCGGCGAAACCATGGCGGTGATCACTGCCGAAGGCGCCCAGGGTGCCGGGGTGGTCGGATTCCCCGGTCTTAAGCTTGATGGTCGTGGCAACGCAGTGGTGCCTTATCTGCGCCCTTACGAATTGAACGAGGTCGCCATCGATCCGTTAGGCACTTCTCTGGACGTCGAGCTTGATGAAACCAGCCAACAAGTGGCACCGCGCGCTGGTGCGGTGGTGGCGCTCAAGTACGGCACCCGTAACGGCCAAGCATTGCTGCTCAATGTGACCCTCAGCGATGGCAGCAAGCTGCCGTTCGGTGCTGGGGTGATGGATGACCGCGGCGTGTCCGTGGGTGTGGTTGGGCAGGGCGGGCAGTTGTATGCCCGCGTCAAGGACGGCGCGCGCCGGTTGTTGATCAACTGGGGTCGTCAGGCCGACCAGCAATGTGCATTGCCACTGCCGCCTGGCACCAGCGACGACAAGCAATTGCAGCAAGTCGATGTCGTTTGTTCGAGGACTCAACCCGATAATCGCATTGCTTCGTCGAGCACTGCAGGAGCAAAAAAATGAAGATATTGATCCGCGTGGCGGTTGCGGCAAGCGTGTCCCTGATGACGGGTGTAGCGATGGCCGATTGCAACTATTCAACCCCCAATGCCAGCCTGGTGCGCACCCAGCCGTTGCTGGGTGGCAACTTGACGGTTGGCCGGGATGTGCCCTTGGGTGCGGAGATTTATCGGCAGACCTTTTCGTCGGCGGCTAATTACACGATCGTGTGCTCCGCAGGTATCTATAACATTGAAACTCGACGCGACTTGCCGACCACTCCTTTACCATTGTCCAACTGGGCGGGAACGCCTTACGGCGGCCATGTCTATCAGACCGGAGTGCCCGGTATTGGAGTGGCGCTCTGGTATGCGGGCACACCGATGCCGTCTTCCCAAACTCTCCTAAACTGTGGCGGGGCGAGCGCCAACTGCTACTTGAATATCACCGGCACACTGGCTTTTGATTTGTCCTTCATAAAAATCGGTGACGTTTCGCCGGGGACGATCCAGGGTTCGTTGTTACCGACCATGACCCAGGCCCGTATCAGTACTAACTCCCTGCAGGTTCAACGGGTCAACTTCTCCGGCAGCATCAATATCGTCTCGCGCACGTGCTCTACGCCGGATGTCAATGTGCCGATGGGCAGCCATCAGCTCAGTGAGTTCTCCGGCCCCAACTCTTTTACGCCTTGGAAAGACTTTTCCATCGCACTGAACAACTGTCCGGCGTTCAACGGGTACTACCAGGAAAGTGGCCCGCACTGGGCCAGCGATGGCACTGTCAGTAACCTGGACTCACGCAAGAACAATGTGCTGCGAGTACGCCTCGACCCGACCCGCATGCCGTTGAACGCGTCGTTGGGCATCCTCAGCCTAAACCCCAGCGCCCCCGGGGATAACCCGGCCGCTACCGGTGTGGGTGTGCAAGTGGCGGACAGCGCTGGCACGCCGTTGCCATTGGCTACGTTACGCGCCAGCGGCATCACGCCGCGCGCCGAGGAGGGCGCCAGTTACAGCATCCCGTTGAAGGCCAGGTACATACAGACCGGCAACAGCATTACCGCTGGCCCGGCGAACGCAACCACCACGTTCACCCTCAACTATTACTGAGCACTCGGTCGGGCGCGCGGAATACCTTTATCTACGTTCACGCATCGTCGCGCGGATTTCATTGAGCCGCCGCGGGGCTGTTCAACTCAGTTAATGCGAGATAGTCATCATGTCCTTCTTACCGCTTCGGGTACTGGTCCTTGAAGAGCACCTGTTCCAACGTTGCGTTGCCGTCAGCCTGCTCAAGCAACTGGGGTGTGGTTATGTGCTTGAGGCTGGCAACGGCGCAGAGGCTCTGGCCGTGCTGCATGCAATGGGGCCGGTGGACGTGGTGATGTGCGACCTACACATGGAAGGCATGGATGGTCTGGACTTTATTCAGCACGTCAGCTCGACCGGCCAGGCGCTGGCGATCATTGTCAGCAGCAGCCTGCCTTGGGATGTGCGGCGCGCCGTGGGGCGGATGGCGGCATTGCTGGGGGCGAACATGCTTGGCGATGTCGGTAAACCGTTGCAACTGGAAACCTTGCAACCATTGCTTGAACGGGCGGTGACCCAACATCGCATACCGGTGAACGCACGGCCGTACGTGGAAATGGCCAGCGAGCAGCAGGTGCGCCGTGCCATCGCTGAGCAGCAATTGGAAGCTTATTACCAACCTAAATTCGATCTAATCAGCGGGGCTGTACACGGGGTGGAAGTGCTCGCACGTTGGAATCATCCGTCCCAAGGGGTGCTATCACCGGCAGTTTTTTTGCCGGCCATCGAGCGCTGGGGGTTGATGAACGACTTGCTGTTCGTGCTCATGGGCCAAGCCCTGCGCTTGCAGCGCCAGGCCAGGCGGCAACATCTATCGGTGGACCTAGCGTTCAACCTGCACGCGGCGCAGTTGGCCGAGGGGCAATTGACCGCGCGGATCAAGCGCCTGCTTGCCGTCCATCAGACGCCGTGCAGCAGCTTGACCTTCGAACTGACTGAAAGCGGCTTGCTTGAGGTCCCGGCGGTGGCTCTGGAAAACCTGGTGCGCTTGCGCATGATGGGCTGCCAATTATCGATTGATGACTTTGGCGCGGGGTTCTCCTCCTTGCAGCGCCTGTGCCAACTGCCCTTCAACGAGATCAAGCTCGATGCCGAGTTCGTTCGCGGTTTACTGCACGACCCGCGCTGTCGCGCCGTTATCGGCAGCACCCTGGCGCTGGGGCAGACCTTGGGCATGTCGGTGGTGGTCGAAGGCATTGAAACCACAGAGCAGCAGCAGGCGCTGCTGGCACTAGGGTGTACCCGAGGTCAGGGCTATTGGCATGCTCGCCCTATGAACGGCGGTGACTTATTGCGCTGGCTGCGGCGCAGTGTGCAACCGCTTAAACCCATTGAGTTGGTAGGAGCCCACCCATGATCAACAAAGCTCTGCGTATCATGATCGCCGACCCCCAGCATTTTCAGCGCCTGCGCCTGGAACGCGACTTCAACCAGCAGGGGTATTACGCGATTGCACCGGTTTCGAACCTGGAAGAAATGCTCATCTTGCTGGAGTATGGTCATACCGCATTTGACCTGGTTCTGGTGAACGCTAACTTGGCTGCCGATGTTCGTTTGGACCTCTTGGCATTCTGTCTGGACAGCCCTCGCGTTGGTCAGGTGTTCATCTACGATGTGCCGGACGCACATCTGGTGCGACTGACTGCGAAGATCAACGGACGGATCGCTGTCAGCTCTGTGCAATTGCCTGAAGGTTTACCGATCCGTCATTTATTGAGCATAGTGGACCCACTTCCCAGGCCGCTCATGCATTAATTGCTGCCCACGCGGTGACCTTCACCGACGACTAACCTCAAGTTAGTGCCGATGCTGACGACTTACTTCTTAATAACCAGAAAGGAGTACCAGCATGCGTATCAACGGTTTTTCGGCAACGACAGGTCTCCTTTGCCTCTGGGCTAGCACATGCGGCGCGGCGCAGCCGCCGAACCAAGGCACCATCAATTTCATTGGGAGTATCGCCGAGCCAGTGTGTGCGACAAATGCGCACAGTGACGCGCAGTTTGACGTCACGGGGTGCCCCAGCGCCAGCCGCGGTAACCAGTTCACGGTCCGCGGCGTGGCACCCGTGGCAAGCGTCAACGGGGCCATTCTGCGGTTGGTGGCGGACAGCCGCAGCGGGCGTAATTACGATCAGCAGTACTTGCTGGTGGACCGTCTCGGTCAGCCGGTCAAATCGGGTGCTTATGTGATTACCCTGACGTCGCCTTGAGGCTGCGCTGCGGATGAGCGCCAACAGTCGGCCCAGAAACCTATAGAATGCTCGGCGGCGGCGCTTGTCCTGGGTGGCCGCTCGATCACCGTCAGAGTACCGCGCCCGTCAATGAGCCTTTCAAACGCAACTCCCCAGCCCAACTGGCAACCGGTCATCGCCCTGGCGTTGGCCGCTTTTGTATTCAACACCACTGAATTCGTACCCGTCGGGCTGCTCAGTGCGATTGGCGTCAGCTTCGACATGCCCATCGCCAACGTTGGTCTGATGCTCACGATTTATGCGTGGATCGTCTCGCTGACCTCGCTGCCGGTGATGCTGCTGACCCGCAACATTGAGCGGCGTAAGTTGCTGATCGTGCTGTTTGGGTTGTTTATCGCCAGCCATATCCTGTCCAGTGTCGCCACCAGCTTCGGCCTATTGATGGTCAGTCGTATCGGCATCGCCTTGTCTCATGCGCTGTTCTGGTCGATCACCGCGTCCCTGGCCGTGCGCCTGGCGCCGCAGGGCAAGCAAGTGCAAGCCCTGGGCCTGTTGGCCACCGGCACATCCCTGGCGATGGTGCTGGGCATTCCCCTGGGGCGCCTGCTCGGCGAAGCCATGGGCTGGCGCACCACGTTCCTGGTGATCGCTGCCTTTGCGGCGGGCCTGGTGTTCTGGTTGGCGCGCACCTTGCCGCTGTTGCCGAGCCAGAACTCCGGCTCCCTGCGCAGCCTGCCACTGCTGTTCAAGCGCCCGGCGCTGGTGGCGTTGTACGTGCTTACGGCAATGACCGTCACCGCGCAATTCACCGCCTACAGCTACATCGAACCGTTCGTCGAAGGGGTGGCGGGCCTGGGCGGCGGCGCCGTGACCCTGATCCTGTTGGTGTTCGGCGGCGCCGGCATCATCGGCTCGCTGTTGTTCAGCCTGGTACATCGCTTCAACCCGCACCTGTTCGTGGTCGGGACGGTGTTCCTGCTGGCGGCCTGCCTGGCGCTGTTGCTGCCGTTGAGTGGCGCCGAATCCTACCTGGTGGGCTTGAGCGTGTTCTGGGGCATGGCGATCATGGGCTTCGGCCTGGCCATGCAGTCCAAGGTGCTGGTGCTGGCACCCGACGCCACGGATGTGGCCATGGCGATGTTCTCCGGTATCTACAACATCGGCATCGGCGGCGGCGCCCTGATGGGCAGTTGGGTCGGCAGCCATTTCGGCTTCGCCTGGATCGGCGCTGCGGGCGGATTGCTGGCGGCGCTGGCGTTGGTGGGCTATTGCCTGGCGATTCGGCGGTTTGGGACGGGGGTGGTGCCGCGGGAGTAGCCAACCAATTGGCTACTCCGGGTTTTGTCAGCGAGGGACGTGGTTGCGTCCATACATCATCAGGAATCGGTCCAGTTCAGAAAAGCTGCGCTGAGGCATGGCTAGCAGGACCTGCGACATAAAGTCTTTGAGCACTTGAATGTCATTCCAGCTGGATGGCCGTTTCTTGCGTTTCTGGGACGGGCGCACTGTCTCGAACAGGGCGTTCATCGCGCGAAAGTTGTGCTGGTCGATAATGGGCAGGGGCGCGCTGTGATGTACAAGGTGCGTAATGTAGGCCGACGTGATGTAGGTCGTTTGTCGTTTGAACTGCGCCTGCCACCACTGGAAGGTTTGGTCTGGCGCTTGAGCGCAACCGGAACCGATGAACCGTGGCCAGAGCCCCTCTACCTCTGCAATCAGGTTGCGATGGCGTTGTGGGTAGTTCGGTTTGCCCCAATGGCCCCACTTCCACAGCAGCGAGTCTGCAATCTGTGGGTTCTGGGCCGTTCGCGCTGAGTAAGAGGTCTTGAATGCTTGGTAATGGGCTGCCGGATACTTGAGGAAGTCGTACTCGTTCAGCACCGCGTCAAACACGGGAGCAATCCGAGCAGCGATCAGTGTGGCTTCTGAAGGTGTGGTTTTCGAAAACAATGGGGTCATGTCTTAAGTGCTTGCCTGGTCAATGATGTGTGCGGAATGTGCAATCAGCTGTGATTGCACGCCGGGTACCTTCCCCATGTGCATACATATTCCCAGAGCAGCTTGCGCTCCAAATGCTTGATGTAGGCGGTGGTGTAAGGCATGCCCATACTCACCGGGCAAGTAGACACCCAGATATGTTCGGCGGGCGTTGTTTCAAGCAGCGTCAGCCTGAAGGTGTTCCCTCCCGAGTGTCCGGCCCGTTCGCTGAAAGCCGATACATTGAATTGACGCAGCCGATCAGCCAGGCTCTGACCGGTGGTCTCACCGATATAGATAGTCGCATCGCAATTTCGGTGAGTATCTGGTTTGTGTTTGCTGCGCGCGATGAAATACACCCCGGGCAAGTGTTTACCAGGCAGTTCGCCACGGTCGGCACCACGGGTGCCACTCTGAAAAACCTACTTCGCCTGACATATGTGTTCATCGTCCTTGTTGAGGTCAAGGGCGCTGATCCTATCTCAAAACATGGCTATGAGCCATCATTGTTGGCTGCGGTCGTTCTGCTGGCGATAGCCTTGGAACGCACCTATGTGGAAGGTTGCGCGAGGGTCAACCTGGCGCCTATCTAAGTTCATGGGACGGTGCAGCACCTGGGCATTTGAACTACTTTGATTGACGACCGACCCCTGCCCGGTGATGACTGATGCGTACGTTCTGGAAGCGATATGTGGCCCTGCTGGAAAACGACTTGAGTGCGCAGATTTTCGATAACGTGAAAAATCTGCTGGTGTGCGCGCTGCTGTTCGCCGCTGGCACCAATACGTTGCTCGGGCAGCAGCCGCTGTTTATCGGAGTGTTCGCCGCTAACGTAGCGGGGTGGGGGCTGATTGTGTTGTCGAGCATGCTGATGCTATTGAACGTCAGCGATGGCATCCGCCGCCTCGCTAAGTTGCGCTATCACCTGGCGCTGCAAGTGCTGTTGATCCTGGTGTATCTGGTCGTGGCCGAGCGAGTGGTAGAGATTGTGTGGGGCTTTCGCGCCCACTGAAGTATCCTGCGCGCCCCGTTTACCACTGATTCAATCCACGATGACAGGACAAGACATGCAGGCGCTGCTGGAGTCGATTCTCGACGAAGTGCGCCCTTTGATCGGCCTCGGCAAAGTCGCCGACTATATCCCCGCGCTGGCCGATGTGCCGGCCGACCAACTCGGTATCGCGGTGTACGGCAACGACGGCTCGGCTTACTGCGCCGGCGACGCCGATACGCTGTTCTCGGTGCAGAGTATTTCCAAGGTGTTCAGCCTGGTGCAGGCCATCGAACACGGCGGCGAGAGCATCTGGGAACGCCTCGGTCACGAGCCGTCGGGGCAGCCGTTCAACTCCCTGGTGCAGCTGGAATTCGAACGCGGTCGCCCGCGCAACCCATTCATCAATGCCGGCGCGTTGGTGATCTGCGACATCAACCAATCGCGCTTCGCCGTGCCAATCCTATCGATGCGCGATTTCGTGCGGCGCCTGTCCGGCAACCCGCAGATCCTGGTCAATAGCGTGGTCGCCGACTCCGAAGCCCAGCATGGCGCGCGCAACGCAGCCATGGCGTATCTGATGAAATCCTTCGGTAACTTCCACAACGACGTGGACGCGGTGCTCCACAGCTATTTCAACTATTGCGCGCTGCAAATGAGCTGCCTGGACCTGGCTAAGGCGTTCAGCTTCCTGGCCAACGAAGGCGTCAGCGCCCACAGCGGCGAACAGGTCCTCAGCGCGCGCCAGACCAAGCAAGTCAACTCGATCATGGCCACCAGCGGGCTGTATGACGAAGCGGGCAACTTTGCCTATCGCGTGGGCTTGCCGGGCAAGAGCGGTGTGGGCGGCGGGATCGTCGCGGTGGTGCCGGGGCAATTCACGGTGTGCGTGTGGTCGCCGGAGTTGAACGCAGCGGGGAATTCGCTGGCGGGGATCAAGGCGTTGGAGTTGTTGAGTGAGCGGATTGGGTGGTCGGTGTTTTAAGTCATCCAGGGTCTTTTTTACGCGTCGCCGTCCACGGCAAAATCATGCCTACCTCCTTCTGGTAGCGGCGATAACGTTCACCGAACGTCGCCACCAGATCCCTCTCTTCAAAGCGGGCGCCAATCAAGAGATACACCGTCATCCCCAGCGCAAACAATAGATGCCCGGCGGTCATGTGTGGCGTCGCCCAGAAGGCGATCAGAAAGCCCAGGTACAAGGGATGACGTACCCGTTTGTAGAACAGCGGCGTGCTGAAGGTGGGCGTTTGTGGTGGGACGGCGCGCCAATGGTCGAGGGGCTGCTTGAGCCCGAATAGCTCGAAGTGATTGATCAGAAAAGTCGACACCAGCGCAATGCCCCAACCCAGCCAGAACAGGCCAACCAGCAGGGCCTGGGCCCATGGCGCTTCAACCTGCCATAGGTTGAACCTCATCGGTTGCCACAGCCAGAACACCATTGCGAGCACCAGGCTGCTGAGCAATACATAGGTCGAGCGTTCAATCGGCGCCGGGACGATTGCCGTCAGCCACCGCTTAAAGCGTTTGCGCGCCATGACCGAGTGCTGGATACCGAATAGCAGGATCAGCGCGCTATTGATCGACAGAGCGGCCGGCCACGGCATATACACGCCGTCGTTGATGTTCTTGGGCACGGCCAGGCTGCCAACGAAGCCGATCAGATACAAACAGGTGAACAGGAACACCCCGTAGCAGCACGCGCTGTACACCAGACCGATGACCCCGGCGATGGGTTTGTTGTTGACGTTCATGAGCGTGTTTTTCCCACAGGATTGATGGACCGCAAAACCCGCCATTCAGCCAGTCCAGGCTTAAGCCTAGCGGGTTTTGCAGACCGAGCGACCTATGAGAAATGACCGTTCTCAATGCGTTTGGAAATCGGATTCAGCTGATATTGAGCCGATCCAACAAGCTGTACCACGCCACCCCCGCACCGATGTAGAAGCGTTGCAGCCCATGCATCGGCAAGCGTTGCAGCGGCGTCACCGGGTAGGCGAACTGCGCCTGGCGGTCACACAATCGCCCGGCCAGTTGCTGGCCCAGGCTGGTACACAAGGCGATACCGCGTCCATTGCAACCCAGCGCCAAGGTCAGCCCGGGTGCCGGTTCATGTACGTGGGGCATAAAATCCCGCGTGATTGCGATCCGACCAGCCCAGCGGTACTCGAACTCCAGCGGACCCAATTGCGGAAACAGCAGCGCCAGGGAGCGTTCCAGGTGCGCGAAATCCGTGGGCGAGGTGGGGTCGTTGAACAACCCGCGCCCGCCCATCAACAAGCGCCCATGGCTGTCTTTGCGCCAATACAGCAGCAGGCGTTGCGCGGTGGAGACGGTTTCCTGCCCCGGCAAAATGGAATCGGCCGTGCGACCGCTGAGGGGCTTGGTGGCGACGATGAAGCTGTTCGCCGCCAGAATGCTCTGGGCCATGCCCGGCCACAGGTTGCCGCTGTAGCCATTGGTCGCGAGTACCACTTGATCGGCGGTCACATGGGCACCGCCGGCCGTCTTTAATAGCCAACCTGCGCCGCTGCGCTGTAACCCGGTCACCGCACTTTGGCCGTGAATCCGTGCACCGGCCGCCAATGCCGCGCCCACCAAGCCACGGGCGTATGCCAACGGCTGAATCGCCCCGGCGCGGCCATCCAACCAGCCGCCGGCGAAGGCCTGACTGCCCATGCGCGCGGTCACCGCCGCGGCATCCAGCGGTTGCACCGGCACCCCCCGGCGGGCCCACTGATCTGCTCGCGCGTGCAGGCCGGCCACGCCTTTATCGGTGTACGACACTTGCATCCAGCCTTTACGCACCGGTGCGCAATCGATGCTATGGCGCTTGATCAAATTGAATACCAGGTCCGCCGAATTCGACACCGTCGAAATCAATGGCTCGGCCCGTTCCGGCCCGTACATCTGTACCAATTGCTCCGGGTCGTATTTGAGCGTCGGGTTGACCTGCCCACCATTGCGCCCCGAAGCGCCCCAGCCCGGCTCGTGAGCCTCCAGCACACACACGCTGACCCCGCGCTCGGCCAAATGCAGGGCCGTCGACAGGCCGGTGTAGCCGGCACCGACAATCGCCACATCCACCTTCACCGATTCGCTCAACGCAGGCGTCGGCACAACCGACGGCGCCGTCGCCGACCACAATGACTTCATGACAGGCTCCGCGTGTTACCGGTGGGGTGCAGCACGCGGCGTAGGAAGTCCTGGGTGCGTGCGTGTTGCGGATTGCCCAACACCTCTTCGGCCGGGCCGCTTTCAACGATGTAACCGCCATGCAGAAAGCACACGCGGTCGGCCACTTCGCGGGCAAAACCCATCTCGTGGGTGACCACGATCATGGTCATGCCTTCGTCGGCGAGGGTGCGCATTACCGCGAGCACGTCGCCGACCAGCTCCGGATCGAGGGCCGAGGTGGGTTCATCGAACAGCATCGCGTCGGGTTTCATCGCCAGAGCGCGGGCGATGGCTACGCGTTGCTGCTGGCCGCCGGAAAGCTGTTCCGGGTAAGCATCTGCCTTGGCGCTCAGGCCGACTTTTTCCAGCAATACCAGCGCTTCTTCGCGCACTTGCTGCGGCGGTTCGCCCTTCACATACAGCGGGCCTTCCATAACGTTTTCCAGCACTGTGCGGTGGGGGAACAGGTTGAAGCGCTGGAACACCATGCCCATGCGGCTACGCAAGGCGTGCACGGTTTTGCTGCCCCGTTGCACGGTTTCGCCGAACACTGTGATCACGCCGCCATCGTAGGCTTCCAGCGCGTTGATGCAGCGCAGCAGGGTGGATTTGCCCGAGCCCGACGGGCCGATCAAGCAAACCACTTCGCCCTTGGCCACATCCAGGTCGACGCCGTGCAACACGCGATGGCTGCCGTAGTGTTTTTGCAGTTGGCGAATCTCGATCATGCTTTTTTCCTCCGGCTCAAGTGCTGTTCCATACGGCGCAGGCCGTACACCAGCGGCAGGCTCATCAGCAGGTAGAGCAGGGCGACCAGGGTGTAGACGGTCATGTTCTGGAACGTGGACGAGGCGATCAGCTGACCCTGGCGGGTCATTTCGGCCACGGTGATGGTGGACACCAGTGACGAGTCCTTGAGCATCATCACCAGGGTGTTGCCATAAGGCGGCAGTGCGATGCGAAACGCCTGGGGTAGGATCACCCGGCGCATCATCAGCGCTGAACGCATGCCCAGTGCTTCGGCGGCTTCACGCTGGCCCTGTTCGACGGCGATGATGCCGGTGCGGAAGTTCTCCGCCTGGTACGCCGAGTAGGCGATGCCCATGCCGATCACGCCGGCGTAGAACGCCGTCAGGTGCACGCCCATGTCCGGCAGCACGAAGTAGATGTAGAACAACTGCACGATGATCGGCAGGCCCCGGATCACGTTGATGATGGTGCTCGCCGTCCATGACAGCGCACGGATCGGCGACAGCTTGAGCAACGCCAGCACCAGGCCGATGGCACTGCTGAGCAGGAACGACAGCACGGTGATCTGGATCGTCACCCAGGCGCCTTGCAGCAAAATCGGCAAGAAGTCTTGGGCGTTTTGCAGGAATTCGGCCGGGCTCATGGGCGCACCTGGGTGTCGAGCCCCCACTTCTTGAGGATGCTGTCCAGGGTGCCGTCCGCCCGGATGCTGGCGATGGCGCTGTTCAAACGTTCAAGGGTTTGTGCATCGCCTTTGCGTACCACCAGGCACACTTCGCCGACGTTCGTAGGCTGATAGTCGGGAGCCAGTTTCACGCCTTTGAACAGCTTCTGACGGATCTGATAGGCCACCACCGGTTGATCGCCCACCGCAGCCTTGATGCGGCCAAGGGACAGGTCGCGGACCATCTCGCCGATAGAGTCATAGGTGCGGATCTCCTTGAAGATCCCGAGCTTGTTCAATTGGTCATAGAACACCGTGCCGGCTTGCACGCCGACCACTTGGTCTTTCAACGGCTGCAGGTCCGGGTAGGCGGTGTTGTCGTCGGCGTTGACGATCAGGCCCTCACCGTAGGCGTACACCGGCGCGCTGAAATCCACCACCTTGCTGCGCTCTGCGGTCTTGAGCATGCCGGCGGAAATGAAGTCGAGCTTGCCGGCGGTGAGGGAGGGAATCAGCGCAGCGAAGTTGGTCTGCTCGATCTGGCTGGTAAAGCCGCCGGCCTTGCCGACAGCCTCGGCCACATCGACCATCACCCCCTGGATGCTGTTGCTCTTGATGTCGAGGAAGGTGAACGGCGAACCACTGGCGGTCGCACCGACTTTGTACGTGGTTGCACTTTCAGCGTGCGCCGTGGTGACGCACAGTGCGACGCAAAGACCAACGACGAGACGGCGGAACAAGGGCGAAAGACTGTTCATCGGGTTACTCCAGAAGAAAACGGAAAGTCAGTAGCGCAAGCGGCTGCCGATGAACCGCAAGCTCTGTGCCATTTCGATACTAATAAATCGCATAGCGCTGTATAAAATCGACAAAATGAACCATTCGTATCGATATGCGATATTTAATGGTCTGTTTTCGTATTTTCAGGTAGAAATAGCCCACGCCTGATTGACCTGACCGTGAGTTCGCCATGTCCGAAGAACGCAACAGCTTGCACAACCAATCCCTGGAAAAAGGCCTGTCGGTGCTTAAGGCATTCAGCGCCCAGCGCCGTAGCATGAGCCTCGCAGAGGTGGCCGAGGCGGCCGGGATGACCAAAAGCTCGGCCCAACGCATGGTGTTTACCCTCGAAAGCTTGGGTTACCTTCGGAAACACTCCCGCACCCGGCATTACCAACTCACCCCACGGGTATTGGAACTGGGCTTCAGTTACCTGGATGCGCATTCATTGATTGAGGTGGCCAACCCGTTTCTATCCGAGTTGACGCGGCTGACCGGCGAAACCTCGTGCTTGACCGAACCGGCAGGCTACGACATGACCTACATCGCACGCTTCGTCAGTTCAGGCTTTGTGCCGGTGCATATGCCGATCGGCTCGCGGGTGCCGATGTATTGCACGGCGTCGGGGAGGGCGTATTTGAGCGCGCTGCCGGCGCAGGAGGCGTTGGGCTTGATCGAGCATAGCCAGCGTATTGCACACACCAGCCATACGTTGACGGATGTGGCCGCGATCATGGCGTCGCTGGAACAGGTGAGGGAGCAGGGGTACGCGGTGAATACCCAGGAGTTGTTCCTCGGCGACATGACCATCGGCGCGCCCGTGTTGGGTGCCAATGGCCGCCCGGTAGCAGCGGTGCATGTGGTGGCGCCGACCAGTCGATGGAGCAGGGCGGACGCGGAGCGGCAGTTGGCGCCTGCGCTGTTGCAGTGTTCGCGGGCATTGAGTAATTCGGCGCGGAACCTGGAATAACCGGCAAGGCAGATGCGGGAGAGGGCTTGTCCTAAAGCCTGTCAGTTAAGGACTCAGTGAGTGATTTTCTGCCCTGGCTGAGTACGCCGTATGATCCAGACCAGGCAATGATTATCAAAGGTGGGAGGGGGCTTGCCCCCGATGGCAGTGTGTCAGCCAACCCATCTTTGCTGATCCCACCGCTATCGGGGGCAAGCCCCCTCCCACATTGCGTTCGGTCCGCTATCGCCTATCAGGCCATTGCATCCCAGGCCCGATCACCGTGCTCGTCTTTGATCCGAGTCGGCAAGCCCATCACATCCAGTGCTTTCAGGAACGGTTCGGCCGGCAGTTCCTCGACGTTGGCCATGCGTTGCACGTCCCATTCGCCACGGGCTACCAGCAGCGCGGCGGCTACCGGTGGTACCCCGGCGGTGTAGGAGATGCCCTGGCTGTCGGTTTCGGCGAAGGCTTCTTCGTGGTCGGCGATGTTGTAGATGAAGACCTCACGCGGCTGGCCGTCCTTGGTGCCTTTGACCAGGTCGCCGATGCAGGTCTTGCCGGTGTAGCCAGGGGCGAGCGAAGACGGGTCGGGCAGCACGGCCTTGACCACCTTCAACGGCACTACTTCCAGGCCTTCGGCGGTGGTGACCGGTTTTTCGGAGAGCAGGCCGAGGTTGTTCAGCACGGTGAACACGTTGATGTAGTGCTCGCCGAAGCTCATCCAGAAACGCACGTTGGGCACGTCGAGGTTTTTCGACAGCGAGTGCACTTCATCGTGGCCGGTCAGGTACAGATTCTGCGAACCGACCACAGGCAGGTCGTCGGTGCGTTTGACTTCGAACATGGTGTTGCTGGTCCACTGGCTGTTCTGCCAGCTCCACACCTGTCCGGTGAATTCGCGGAAGTTGATTTCCGGGTCGAAATTGGTGGCGAAGTATTTGCCATGGGAGCCGGCATTGACGTCGAGGATGTCGATCGAATCAATGCGGTCGAAATGCTGTTGCTGCGCCAGCGCGGCATACGCGTTGACGACACCCGGGTCGAAGCCCACGCCGAGAATGGCGGTGATGTTCTTCTGTTGGCACTCTTGCAGGTGGTTCCATTCGTAGTTGCCGTACCACGGCGGGGTCTCGCAGACCTTGCCCGGCTCTTCGTGGATGGCGGTGTCGAGGTACGCTACGCCTGTGTCGATGCAGGCACGCAGGACCGACATGTTGAGGAACGCGGAACCGACGTTGATGACGATCTGCGATTCGGTCTCGCGGATCAGGGCCTTGGTCGCTTCCACGTCCAGGGCGTTCAGCGCGAAGGCTTGGATATCGGCGGGAACCTTAAGGCTACCCTTGGCCTTGACGCTGTCGATGATGGCCTGGCATTTGGAGATGTTGCGCGACGCGATAGCAATACGACCGAGTTCGTCGTTGTGCTGCGCGCACTTGTGGGCCACCACCTTGGCGACACCTCCTGCACCAATGATAAGAACGTTCTTTTTCAATTGCTTTATCTCTCCTTTATCCGCCAGCTTACGAAAGGCTGGACAGGTAGTCGTCGTAACCAAATTCACGAACCACCTCGACTGTACCGTCGAGTTGTTTCACTACGATGGACGGCATTTTCAGGCCGTTGAACCAGTTTTTCTTGACCATGGTGTAGCCCGCGGTGTCGATGAACGACAGCCGATCGCCGATGGCCAGCGGACGATCGAATTGATATTCGCCGAAGATATCCCCGGCCAGGCAGGATTTGCCGCACACCATGTAGGTGTGTTCGCCTTCGCTTGGCGCCAGCTTGGCGTTGAGGCGGTAGATCAGCAGGTCCAGCAGGTGGGCTTCGATGGAGCTGTCCACGACGGCGAGGTGTTTGCCGTTGTAGAGGGTGTCGAGCACGGTGACTTCCAGGGAGGCGCTGTTGGTGATCGCCGCTTCACCCGGTTCCAGGTAGACCTGCACGCCGTACTTCTCGGAGAACGCCTTCAAGCGTGCGCAGAATGCGTCCAGCGCATAGCCTTCGCCGGTGAAGTGGATGCCGCCGCCGAGGCTGACCCACTTGACCTTGTGCAGCAGCGCGCCGAAGCGTTCTTCGATGGTGCCGAGCATCTTGTCGAACAGGCTGAAATCGCCGTTCTCACAGTTGTTGTGGAACATGAAGCCGCTGATCTGCTCGATCACGCCTTCGATCTTCACCGGGTCCCATTCGCCCAGGCGGCTGAACGGACGCGCCGGGTCGGCCAGCAGGTAGTCGGAGCTGCTCACCTGCGGGTTGACTCGCAGGCCGCGGGTCTTGCCTTCGGAACGTTCGGCAAAACGCTGCAACTGGCTGATGGAGTTGAAGATGATCTTGTCGCAGTTCTCCAGCATCTCTTCGATTTCATCGTCGGCCCAGGCCACGCTGTAGGCGTGCGCCTCACCTTCGAACTTCTGGCGGCCGAGCTTCAACTCATACAGCGACGACGACGTGGTGCCGTCCATGTATTGCTGCATCAGGTCGAACACCGACCAGGTCGCAAAGCACTTGAGCGCCAACAGCGCCTTGGCGCCGGACTGCTCGCGCACGTAGGCGATCTTCTGCATGTTGACCAGAAGCTTCTGTTTATCGATGAGGTAGTACGGCGTTTTGATCATTTTTCAGAGCCTGCGGCGGTGCCTGCCAAAAAAGGACACGCATTGTGCCCGCACTTGGAACAGATCGAAAGGTTAGTGGGCGGATTTTGCCGCCCCCGTTTAATCTGGCCTGCCAATATGACAGGCCGTCAGTATGATGGCCCCCTTCGATGATGGAACCGATGCAGGACGACGAGAGGTGAGAATGGATGCATGGACACTGCACTGGCTGGAGGCCTCGGGCCCCTTGGCCGAGTGTCGCCGCGAGGTGAGCGCGGCATTCGAAAGTGCTTACCGCGCGATTGCTGGCTGGATGCCGCCGCCGCGACTCGACGTACTGATCCAGCGTCTGCCCGGCGAAACCCTTGCCGAGCTGGGTCTGGTCGGACGGGCCTACCGCAGCACGATGTTCTCCATGACCCTGGACCCCGACAACCCGCACTTTGCCGACAGCCTCCACAACGGCGCGCTGCAACGTCACATTGTGCATGAGGTGCATCACTGCCTGCGCATGGCCGGTCCCGGCTACGGCTGGACATTGGGAGAAGCGCTGGTCAGCGAAGGGCTGGCGGGACAGTTCGTGGCGCATCTGTTGGGCAGCGCAGCGGAACCCTGGGAGCGGACGTTCAGCATTGAAGCGCTGCAAACCGCGCCTGTGCCGATGGGTGAACTTGAGGCGCGGTATTACGACCATAGCGCCTGGTTTTTCGGCACTGGCGACAAGCCTCGGTGGTTGGGGTATTCGTTGGGGTATCAGATGGTCGGGCGTTGGTTGGCCTCGGTTGGCGAGCCAGGCGTGGAGGCGTGGCTCAATGTTTCGGCGCAAGAGGTGATGGCGGTAGGGCTTAAGGAAGGCTTGCTGCGTTGTTAGTGGCCAGCATCTGATCATGAGCTATATTCGTGATCATCTAGAATAAAATGAGTTTGTTTCACGATCAGTGTCTGCCGACAATGCCTGCCATTACTTACGGCATTGGAGTTGCACGTCATGGCAGTCGCACATACCCTCGGGTTTCCACGCATTGGACGCGATCGTGAATTGAAAAAAGCCCAGGAAGCATTCTGGAAGGGCGAACTCGACGAAGCCGGCCTGCTTGCCGTTGGCCGCGACCTGCGCAAGGCCCATTGGGATGTGCAGAAACAGGCGGGCATCGAGCTGTTGCCGGCCGGCGATTTTGCCTGGTACGACCAGGTGCTGACCCACTCGCTGATGTTCGGCGTGATCCCCGAGCGCTTTCGCCCAGCCGATGGCCAGGCCACGCTGCATACCCTGTTCGCCATGGCCCGGGGTGTCAGCGACAGTTGCTGCGGCGGTGCCCACGCCCAGGAAATGACCAAGTGGTTCGACACCAACTACCACTACCTGGTGCCTGAGTTCAGCGCCGACCAGCACTTCCACCTTGGCTGGGATCAGTTGTTCGATGAGGTCAAGGAAGCCCGCGAGCTGGGCCACAGCGTCAAGCCAGTGATCATTGGTCCGCTGACTTACCTGTGGCTGGGCAAAGCCAAGGGCGGCGAATTCAACAAGCTCGATTTACTTGACCGTCTGTTGCCGCTGTACGGCCAGATCTTCCAGCGCCTGGCCGAGTTGGGGGTGGAGTGGGTACAGATCGACGAACCGATCCTGGTGCTCGACCTACCGCAGGCGTGGAAAAACGCTTTCGAACGCGCTTACAACCAAATCCAGCGCGACCCGCTGAAAAAACTGCTCGCCACCTACTTCGGTGGCCTGGAAGAAAACCTCGGCCTGGCCGCCAACCTGCCGGTGGACGGCCTGCACATCGACCTGGTGCGTGCGCCGGAGCAATACCCGACCATCCTCGACCGTTTGCCGGCTTACAAAGTGTTGTCCCTTGGCGTGGTCAACGGCCGCAACGTCTGGCGCTGCGACTTGGAAAAAACCCTGGCAACGTTGCAGCACGCCCACGAACGCCTTGGCGATCGGTTATGGGTGGCGCCGTCGTGCTCGTTGCTGCACAGCCCGGTGGACCTTGGCCGTGAAGACCAACTTGATGCCGAGCTGAAAAGTTGGCTGGCATTTGCGGTACAGAAATGCGCCGAAGTGGCCGTGCTGGCCCAGGCAGTCGACCAACCCGACGCCGCCAACGTACGCGCCGCGCTCGCGGAAAGCCGCGCCGTGCAGGCCGCTCGCGCGGCGTCGCCACGTATCCATAAACCGGCGGTGCAGGCGCGCGTGGCGGCCATCACCGCCAGGGACAGCCAGCGCCAGTCGCCGTTTGCCCAGCGTATCGAGCAACAGCGCGCCGGCCTGAATCTACCGCTGTTTCCCACGACCACCATCGGTTCATTCCCGCAGACCGCGTCGATTCGCCTGGCGCGTCAGTCCTACAAGCAAGGCAAGTTGAGTGAAGCCGAATACGTCGAAGCCATGCACAGTGAGATTCGTCACGCCGTCGAGGTGCAGGAACACCTCGGGCTGGACGTGCTGGTACACGGCGAAGCCGAACGTAACGACATGGTTGAGTATTTTGCCGAGCAGCTGGATGGCTATGCGTTCACCCGTTTTGGCTGGGTGCAGAGCTATGGTTCGCGTTGCGTGAAACCGGCGGTGATTGTCGGCGATCTGAGCCGTCCGCACGCCATGACCGTCGAGTGGATCCGCTACGCCCAGGGCCTGACCCGCAAGGTAATGAAAGGCATGTTGACCGGCCCGGTGACCATGCTGATGTGGTCATTCCCGCGCGAAGACGTGAGCCGCGAAGCGCAGGCTCGGCAACTGGCCCTGGCGATTGGCGATGAAGTGCTGGACCTGGAAGCCGCGGGCATCCGCATCGTGCAGATTGACGAAGCGGCGTTCCGCGAAGGCTTGCCGTTGCGTCAGGCGCAGTGGCAGTCCTACCTGGACTGGGCCACCGAAGCGTTCCGCCTATGTGCCGCTGGCGTGCGCGATGAAACCCAGATCCACACGCACATGTGCTACAGCGAGTTCAACGACGTGATCGAGTCCATCGCGGCCATGGATGCCGATGTGATTACCATCGAAACCTCACGTTCGGACATGGAACTGCTGGAAGCCTTCGAAGCCTTCGATTATCCCAACGAGATTGGCCCGGGCGTGTATGACATCCACTCGCCCCGCGTGCCGGATGCTTCGGAGATGGCCAACCTGTTGCGCAAGGCGGCCCGGCGCATACCCGCCGAGCGGCTGTGGGTCAACCCCGATTGCGGCTTGAAAACGCGGGGTTGGGCGGAGACGGAGGCGGCGTTGATTCATATGGTCGCCGCCGCCCGCCAATTGCGTGCCGAGTTGGCTTGAATGGGGAGGGGGCTTGCCCCCGCCCAGATTTGTGTCAGATCAAAGGTACTTAAGCTCAAAGGTACTTAAGCCAGGCCAGGTCGCGGCGGCGATCCTTGAGCCTGGCGAACCAGTGCACGGGCGGGTAGAGCGCCAGGGGCAACATCAACGCCAGCAGCCACACTGCACCCACAGAGTCGAAGCCGAAGTAGTTGCCATGGTTGAGGCCGAACAGCGCAACACAGGCGATATACAGCACCTTCAGCACATAAAGATGCAGCAGGTAAAAGAACATCGGCACCGAACCCATCACCGCCAACACCCCGATCCAGCGTCGAGGCCCGGCGCGTTCAAATGCCAGTAACAGCAGCAGACCCATGCCCAGGGTCAACGCCAGAAACAACAGTGAAGGCGGATACTTGGTCACATTGAAAAAACTCATCATCGTTTGCACGCCTGCGTCATACGCCTGCCACGGCTTTTCGCCGTAGCCGTTAATGGTGCGCAACACCACAAACCCCACCAGCGCGCTCACGCCCGCCAGTAGCAGATAACGCTGACGGGTGCCGGGCGGCGTGGCATTGGCAAACCACGGTCCCAGGCCGTAACCCAGGGCAATCACACCGATCCACGGCAACACCGGGTAGGTGACGCGCAGGCGCAGGTTGTCGCTGACATCGATCCAACTGCGCTCATGCAGAATCGACCATAGGGTTTGCAGCGCCGACCCTGGCGCGAAGTGCACACCATCGAGCAGGTTGTGCCCGGCGATAAGCAGCAGCGCGAACACAATCAACAATGGGCGCGGCAACCACACCAGCGCGGCCAGGGCGAGCATGCTTACGCCGATCGCCCAGATCACCTGCAGGTAGATCACGCTGGGCGGCAGTTGGAAGGTCCAGGCGAAGTTGACCAAGGTGAATTCCAACGCCACCAGAAACAGCCCGCGCTTGAACAGAAACGCGGACACGTCGCGCCGTCCCTGGTACTTCTGACCGTACAACCACGCCGACAGCCCGGTCAGTAACACAAACACCGGCGCGCACAGGTGGGCGAGGGTACGGCTGATAAACAGCGCCGGCTCAGTGCTGTCGATGTTCATGGGGTCGCCGACCTGGCGGTGTAGTAAGAAGGTCTCGCGTACATGGTCGAGCAACATAAACAGAATCACCAAGCCGCGTAGGGCGTCGATGGAGAGCAGGCGTTGGCGCAGGGGAGGAGCGTCGGTCATGGGCGAGGGTCGCAGGCTAGAGATAGACGGAGTGTTATCCTATAACATTCAGGTGCGCAGCGTCCTGCTTCTGATACCTTCTGCGGTATTCGCTCAACCTTCATTGGAGGCCGCCACCGTGACCCTGCATGACGCTACAGCCAGCCATACTCCCCAAAGCGTTGTTGATTTTTGGAAAACCGCGGGCCCCAAACGCTGGTTCGCCAAGAGCGCAGCCTTCGATGCCACATTCCGCGACAGGTTCTATGCGACCCATCTGCAAGCCGCCCGTCGCGAGCTGGAGGGCTGGCTCGATTCGGCGGAAGGTGCGCTGGCCTTGCTGATTCTGCTCGATCAATTCCCGCGCAATGCCTTTCGCGGCACGGCGCATATGTTCGCCACCGACCCGCTGGCACGGCTATATGCAGAGCGTCTGCTCGACGCCGGCCTGGATCAGCAGGTCGAGCCGGCCCTGCGGGCATTCTGCTACTTGCCGTTTGAACACTCCGAAGACCCTGCCGACCAGCAACGCTCCCTGGACCTCAACCAGCACCTGGACGCGAGCACCTATCACTGGGCCAAGGAACACGCGCGCATCATCGAGCGCTTTGGGCGTTTCCCCCATCGCAATGCCGTGTTGGCGCGGGTCACTACCGCGGAGGAACAGACGTTTCTGGACGCAGGAGGTTTTGCCGGCTAAGTGCTATTCCTGCCGGGAATGCCCCCATAAAAAGCCTGCATTGTCTTTATCGTCGCCGATCTCGTAGCGTGGGCTTTATTTCAAGGAGATCGCCATGCACCACGAACCGCTGCGTCTATACGTCGATTCGCTCTACACCAGTCCGTATGCCATGTCGGTATTCGTCACCCTGCGGGAAAAAGGCCTGGCTTTTGACACCATTCCCGTGGACCTGGACGCTGCGCAGAACCAGGCAGCCGATTACACCCGGTTGTCGCTGACGCAACGGGTGCCGACCCTGGTTGAGGGGGACTTTGCATTATCGGAGTCTTCCGCGATCACGGAGTATCTGGATCAGGTCTACCCGCATACGCCGGTGTACCCGACTGACCCAAAGCAGCGGGCCAAGGCGCGCCAAGTGCAGGCATGGTTGCGCAGCGATTTACTGCCGATTCGCCAGGAGCGCTCGACGCTGGTGGTGTTTTGCGGGCAGAAGATGCCGCCGTTGTCGCCGGTGGCCGAAGCGGCCGCGGTCAAACTGATCGCGGCGGCCCAGGCGCTGCTGGCGGGTAATCCGGATTATCTATTCGGCCAGTGGTCGATTGCCGATGTAGACCTGGCAGTGATGCTCAACCGCTTGATCCTCAACGGTGACCCGATGCCTGCCGAGCTGGTGGCCTATGCGCAGCGCCAATGGCAACGCCCATCGGTACAGGCGTGGGTCAATCAGCAACGTCCGGCGCTGTAGCCGGTTCGGTCAATTGCGCGGCACGCCGGTCGAGGTCTTCCCAATCGGCCATGCCCAGCACCCGCGTGGTGTTCAAACCGCGCAGATAACCGCGCAGTTGGTGGGCGCTGGCCTGGAACCGGTCGGCGTCCACCGTCTTATCCTGCAGCACCTGCTCGTACTCGGCCAGGTAATCGGCGACCCGGTCGCGAAACTCCGGCAGGACGGCTTCGCGGATGCGGTCGAAGGTTTTCTGGTGGGGCTTCATGGAATAGTCCTTATAGTTTTATCGGTGCACTATCGGTTCAGATAATAGTCACCATCACGTAACGCAAGTTCTGTTTTTGCCGCATAAGCGCAAAATTGCCCCATCGACACGCCGTTCAGGGAAATGCGCGATGAGGACTTTAATTCAACTGTGTTCAATGTTGCTGATGCTCGGCACTGCCTTGCTCAACAACGCGGCAATCGCCGGCGATCTGCGTACAGGCCATTTGCTACCGATCGTTGCTAGCGTAGACTCTCTGCAGCCTACGCAGTCGGTGGGTGTTTTGCTGAGCGACTACACCCGCGACAACCTCAGCTACCTTGAACGCTACCACGACATGGCCTTGAATGGCGCCAAGGATGCCCTCGACTCACGCATCCGTGCGGCGTTCGTTAACAGTTCCGACCCGGAGCTGGCTATGGACTGGTTGATGCATTCGCTGCAGGGCAGTTTTGTCTCGGTCACCGTTTACGACACTCTGGACGCCTTGGTACAAGCCCATCCCGATGTGGTGGTGATGCTCGACACCCATAATCAGTTGCTCACACCGCGCAATGACCAGGTCCAAGCGCGGTTTGTGGCGCGGTTCTATGACGCCAACCTGCAATACATCGCCAAAGCCGAAGGCTCGGTGCAGCGGCAAGTGCCGTCGGTGTGGGTGCGTGACAAGGCTGCACCGGAGATTGCCGCGCAGATCGAACAGCAGCGCGATGTGCAGCTCGATGCCCTGAAGCAGTTCGACGCGTCGCTCAAGGCCCTGATTCGTGCGGGTTGATATGAACTTTTATTGTTATTGTCAGGATTTTTTCATGCGCTCTTTTTTCGTACCGGCCACGGCCTTCGCTTCTGTGTTACTGGCCGGATGCGTTTCCGCACCCAACACCCCGAGCTTGACCTTGCAGACCACCAAGGCGCCTGAAAGCTATGTGCAATGCGTGCTGCCCAAGCTGGAAAAACACGGCATCTCCTCCACGGTCACGCAAAATTCCCGTCACGTCAAAGTGGTGTTGACCAGCAAGATTGCTGCCGACGACGTGCTGGAAGCCTACAAAGCCGGGGAGGGCGCCAAGGTGTTTTTGTATGAGCGCAAGCCGCTGGCATCGACCATTACCCCGTCGCGGCTGGAGATAGCGGCCAAGGAATGCCAATAACCCGATGACGGCGATGAGAGGGGCTTTGCCCCTCTCACCAAAGGTGATTTACGGTTTGGCTTCGTCAGCGAAGTGGCCCACCGTTTTAATCAGCCCCTGAGCAGCCAACGCCACCAACTCCCCACCTTTTTCCACCGTCGCCAACGCCGGGTCCGAGCCCATGCGGCCATCGGGGAAGCGCGCCCGGAAGTCCAGGGCTTCGCGGATTGGCCCGGTGTTGGCAATTTGTGGCGAGTAGTCGGCCGTTTTGATTGCGTCCGGATAGGCCCATTGCGTCACCGCAATTTCCGACGGTGTGGCGTGGCTGCCATGGCCGACCGGGAACTGACGCTGGGCCAGCTCATTGACGCCCTCCAGATCCCACCAGTTCACCAGTTTCAGCGCGAACCCGGCCGGGCGCCGCGCAAAGCTGGCTTCAGCGTACAGCTCGGAAAAGGCTGCCTCGATGGTGGCGATATTGCCGCCATGGCCGTTCAAGAACAGGATCTTCTCGAAACCATGCCCGGCCAGCGAACGCACCCAGTCGCCAATCGCAGCGATAAAAGTGGAAGGGCGCAGCGAGATGGTGCCGGGAAACCCCAGGTGGTGCTGGGCCATACCGATATTGAACGTGGGGCCTATCAGCAGATCGGCATGCCGTTGCGCTTCATGGGCGATGATTTCCGGGCACATCCAGTCGGTGCCCAGCAGGCCGGTGGGGCCGTGTTGCTCGTTGGAACCGATGGGCACCACCACCGTGCGGCTGCGCTGTAGAAACTGCTCGATCTCGATCCAGGTGGACTTATGTAGAAGCATTGAGTGCTCTCTTTAATCGGTGGGGACAGGCTAACCGCCACGGATTGTACGACTACTGGCCACCTGCTGGGGTTTGCAATTGAGGTAGGTCGAGGACTTCAACCAGCGCTGGTCGGGATACCACGAAAACATGAACTGCCCGTCCTTGAGCTTGTCCACCACTTGACGCGCCACTTGCGGGCGGACGGCCGGGCAACCCTGGCTGCGACCGATACGGCCTTCGCGCTTGCTCCACAGCGGGCTGACGTAGTCGGCGGCATGAATCACAATGGCGCGGTCGCGGGCTGAGTCATTGAAGCCTGGCTCCAGGCCATCCATGCGCAGCGAATAGCCGTGGGTGCCCAGGTAACTCTCCTGGGTGCGGAACAGGCCCAGGCTGGATTGATGGCTGCCTTCAAGGTTGGAGAACTGCGTAGCGAAGTTTTCCCCGGACTTGGCGCCGTGGGCCACCAAGTCGCGCAGCAGCAGGGTTTTCTTGCGCAGGTCGAAGATCCACAGGCGACGGGCGGTCGAAGGTTGGGAATAATCGATCACAGCCAGGCGCTCGGAACGTTCTTCGCCATTATTGACCGCACATTGCACGGCGTTCAGGGCGCTTTTGAGCACAGTGGGATTGAGTTCTGGAGCCGAGCGCGCCAGGCTGCTATACAAGGAAGGAACGTTGCCGTCGGCGGCGAGCACAGATGTACTCAACACAGCCAGGCTTGCGGTGATCAGGCCGAGGCGGCACATAAAAGTCAGCATCTACAGTACTTCCCCCACTGTGGATTGGAGCTAAGGCATTGTTCAAAAAACACGCATGTTACTTGAGCATTTGCTTGCTCGTTGCACCACTGGTCGCCACGGCCGAAGCGCTGCCCGTTGAACCCTTGCCGGTGACCACGCCGGCGCCGATCGACCTGGCCCCCGTGCAACAGGCGCTGGCGCAGTTGCCCAGTGTCTGCCCTGGCCTGGCGCCGCAGATCGACGCCGCCGCGCAACTGCGTCTGCAAGCCTTTTATCAGCAGCAGGGCGATGTCGCGTTGTGGTCCGACGAAGCCCGTCGCCAAGCCTTGCATGCCCAACTGCAATTGCTCGCCGATGACGGCCTGGACCCTTCCCACTATAGCCTGCCAACCGTAGATGCCACGGCCAACGTGCTGTGCAGCGATATCGACAGCAGCCGCCACTATCTGCAAGCCCTGCAGGATTTGCACTACGGGCGCTTGCAGCAATCGCGCTTCGAGCCGCTGTGGCACGCGCAGCCGCCGAGCGGCGATCCGAATGCCGAGGTGTTGGCCTTCGCTGCATTGGGCCTGCACGACATGGCGCAAGCCTTCGACCAGGCGCGCCCCAGCGCCGACCTCTACCGCAGCCTGCGCAATGCCTACGCCAGCGTGCGTCAGCAACCCTTGCCCCATTGGGACCCGGTGGGCAGCGGCCCGTTGTTGCGCCCTGGCATGGAAGACGCGCGAGTACCGGAGCTGGCACGGCGTCTCTTTAGTGGCGGCTACCTGGCCGCTGAACCCAAGGGAGGCGGCAAGCAGTACCGCGCGGAACTGGTAGACGCGGTCAAAGCCTTTCAGCTCAGCCATTCATTGCAGGCCGATGGCGTGATCGGCGCCGGCACGGTGGCCGAACTCAATATCAGCCCGGCGGTACGGCGCGAGCAGTTGCGCATCAACCTCGAACGCTTCCGCTGGCTGGCCCAGGACCTGGAACCCGAAGGCGTGCTGGTCAACGTCGCCGCCGCGCAACTGAGCGTGTACCAGAGCGGCATTCCCGTATGGCAAACCCGTCTGCAAGTGGGGCGCGCCGAGCGCCAGACACCGTTGCTCAAGTCGCGCATCACCCGCCTGACCCTCAACCCTACGTGGACCATCCCGCCCACCATCATGCGCGAGGACAAGCTCCCGGCCATTCGCCTCAACCCCGAATACCTGCGCCAGCAGAACCTGCAAGTGCTCGATGCCGAAGGCCACCCGCTGGCGCCGGAACAAATCGACTGGGCGCGCCCCGGCAATATCTTGCTGCGCCAGGAAGCCGGCCCGCGCAATCCGCTGGGCAAAATCGTGATGCGCTTTCCCAATCCCTACTCGGTGTACCTGCACGACACCCCCAGCCAGCCGCTGTTCACCAAGGGCCCGCGCGCGTTCAGCTCCGGCTGCGTGCGGGTTGAACAACCGTTGCTGCTGCGCGACCTGCTGGTCAGTCCTGCCGAGCGCGCTCGCACCGACGAACTGCTGGCCACCGGCGTGACCCACGAATTCCGCCTGGCCACTCCCGTGCCGGTGCTGTTGAGTTACTGGACCGTGGAAGTGGATCGTCAAGGCGGGCTGGTGTACGCGCCGGATATCTACGGGCGCGACCCGGTGCTGATGAAGGCGATGGGCAGCGTGCTTTGATACAGGGCTGCTTCGCGCCCTAGCGCGGGCGGTGCGACGATTCCACAAGCCCGCTCACCACCTAAAAGCTCACGGCAAAAGCGTGCTTAGGGTGGCTTTATGGGGTGAGCGGACTTGCCCCGCGCTGGGTGGCGCAGCAGCCCCAAAAACACCAGCGCGATTCCACTTATCGCCCCAGATGAGCGAGCAGCCTTTCAACCGCCTCGGCTGCCGATAGGTTCGCCGTGTCGACGCTCAATGGCGCCTGCGCCCAGGCTTCGTACTCATGGGCCATCACCGACCGCCAGGTGGGTGGCGTCAGGCCGGGGATATCCCCCGTACGGCATTCAACCCGGCGTTGATGTTCTTGTCGGTCAGAGCAAATCACCTCTACGTCCACTAACTCCACGCCCGCCGCCAGGGCCACCGTTTGCCAAGAGGCGCGGCTTTCCCGCACGGGGTTGACACCGTCTGCGATCACACAATGGCCCAAGCGCAGATTGCTCAACGCCACGGCATTGGCCACACCGTAACCGCTGCTGCCCACATCGCCCGCCAGCACCCCGGCATCGCGAATGGCCTGCTCGATCACATCGATCCGCAGGTAAACCGCGTTGAGCCGCCGCGCCAGTTCATAGGCCAGGGTGGTCTTGCCGGTGCCGGGCAATCCGCTGAAGACAATAAGCATGGTTCGGTCCTTCGATAGGCCAGGGTGCGGCTTCAGGGTATCCTCAGGTTCCCTCTGCGGTCGACCTCAGGACAGCCCGTGACTCTACCTTTCGTGAAAATGCACGCCCTGGGTGATGACTTCATCATCATCGACCGTCGGGGTCTGGACGACCCCATTACCGCTCAGATCGCTCGGCGTCTGGGCAATCGTCATACCGGCATCGGCTTCAATCAACTGGCCGTGGTGCTGGACTGCGATGACGCCGCCGCACGCGTCAAATTCTGGAATGCCAATGGCACGGCCTTGCAAGCCTGCGGCAGTGCGACGCGAGGGGTGGCCGACCGTTTGATGCATGAAGCCGGGAGTGACTCGATTGTGCTGCGGACCGATCGCGGCTTGCTCACTTGCACCCGTGAGGCAGGGCGGCGGGTGTCGGTAAGCATGGGGCCGCCATCGCTGGAGTGGGCAGCGGTACCGTTGGCCGAAGCCCTGGACACCCTTGACTTACCGCTCGAAGGGCGCCCGGCGGCGTGCAGCATGGGCAACCCGCATTGCACGTTTTTCGTGGCGGATATCCTCGCCGTCGACCCGGCCGTTACGGGCCCGGAGCTGGAGCAGCATCCATTATTCCCGGCGGGAACCAACGTACATTTCGTCCAGGTGCTCAACCGTGGCCACATCCGCCTGCGTATCTGGGAGCGCGGCGGCGGCGTGCCGTTGGGCTCGGGAACGTGTTGTTGTGCGGCAGTGGTCAATGGTATCCGCCGTGGTTTGCTGGACAGCAGAGTGCAGGTGCAATGCGATGGCGGCACGGTCAGCGTCGATTGGGACGGGCGAGGCGCAGTGGTTTTGACCGGCAGTGTCGAGCCGGTCATGCAGGGCAACGCCTACGTGTTCTGAAACGTCACCGTAAACTCAGTGCCGGCGGTCGCGCAGGAATTTACCGTCACATCGCCGCCATGCACCTTGGCCAATTCGCGCACGATGTACAAACCCAAGCCTACGCTGCGCACATCGCTGCCTTGGTCGGTGCCGCGGGTCATGGGTTCGAACAGCCCGGCCAGCAAGGCTTGAGGGATCGGCGCGCCGTGGTTATGCACGGATACCGCGCCTGCACCATTGTCCAGGCGCGAGGTGATGGTGATGGGCTGCTGTAGATCGCCATAGGCCACGCTGTTGGCCACCAGGTTGCCGATGATCTGCTGCACGCGGTCGGCGTCCAGGCACGTCTCGCCAGCGCCTTCGGTGCAATGCACCAGGGTGGCCTTGGGGAAGGCCACACGCAGTTCATCCACCGCGCGATGAATCACGTTGTGCAGGTCCAGTGGTGCGGCTTTGATCACGATGCCTTGGCCGACCCGCGCCTGGGTGAAATCCAGCAGGTCGGCGATCATGCGCTGGGCGCGTTCCGAGGATTGGCCGATATGCCCCAACAGTTGGCGCTCCTTGGCGGTGCGCTCGTTGCGGCTGAGAAAGTCCGAGGCCATGCGAATGGCGGTCAGCGGGTTTTTCAGGTCGTGGCTGACGATCGCCATCATCTGTTCGGCGAACACCGCACGTCGCTGGGAGATAGCGTAGGCCTGCTTCAGCTCCGCCTGGGTATTCTGCAAGGCCAGCTCGGTGGAGGTTTTTTCCTGCAGCAGCGCTTCGGCCAGGTTGCGGGCGTTCAGCAGTTCGCGTTCGTATTTGTCGCGGTCGGTGGTGCCGAACAGCGCCAGGTCGTAGACCACCTCATCGGCCTGCTGGCGTTTATTGCCGTTGAGCAGCACAGTCACCTTGTGGCCATCGCGGTGCAGGATGTCCAGTTTCACTTCGGTGACGCTGCCGTGCATGCGCAGCATAGGGGCCAGATGGGTCTGGTGGAAAATTCGCCCACCCATGGTCAGCAGGTCCTGGAACCTGCGCGTGCACAGCTCGGCAATACTGAACCCCAGCCAATCGCCGAACCGCGCATTGGCCTTGAGGATCGTGCCGTCTTCGCCGGTAACGGCCAGGGCACACGCGGCGCTGTCGAATAATTCAGCCGGCACGGGTGGCCGTCCACGGCGCCAGGAAACCCTGCATGGCCGCCGCGCACGCTTGGGGGGCGCTCATATGCGGGCAGTGGCCGACGTTGTCCACCAGGCAGTACGTGCTGTTGGGCATCACGCTGTGCAGGTACTTGCCCACTGCCACCGGGGCGATCAGGTCGTCGCTCGATTGCAGGATCAACACCGGGGTGGTCAGGCCGATCACGTCCTGGCGGTTGTCCGAGGTAAACGTCACCCGTGCGAAGTGCTTGGCGATATCCGGCTCGGTGCGGCAAAAGCTGTCGGCCAGGGTGTCGCTGAGTGCCGGTTGCCCCGGCGCGCCCATGATCACCGGGGCCATGGCGCTGGACCAGCCCAGGTAGTTACTGTCGAGGGTGTCGAGCAGCTCATCGATATCGCTGCGCTTGAAACCGCCCACGTAACCGTCCGTATCGATATAGCGCGGCGACGGGCCGATCATCACATGGGCCGCGATACGCCCTGGCGCCAGGCGGTCGGCGAGGGTGCCGATCATCGCACTGACCGAGTGCCCGACCAGAATCACCGGGCCTTGGGCATAGGCGGCGATAATCTCGTTCAAGTCGTGGGCGTAGCCGTCCAGCGTGCCGTACTTGGTCTTGTCGAACGCGCTCAGGTCCGACAGGCCCGCGCCCACCAAGTCATAGAGCACTACGCGAAAGTGCTCTAGAAACGGTGGCGCCAAGTCGTTCCACATGGCCTGGTTGCAGCCGAAACCGTGGGAGAACACCAGGGTCGAGGTCCCGTTGCCCATGACATTGACGTTGTTGCGGTGACGTAGATCCATGGGCATCTCAAGATTATGGCGTATCGCTATTGGCGGCCAGTTTAGATAGTCAGGCGCATTGGGTCACGCGTTATAGCGCCGATGGGGTAAAGTCGGCGCCTTCAGGAAGAAACCTCAGGTAACAAATATGATGCGTCGGTTGCGGCAAACACTTTTGAGTCTGCTGGTGCTTGTGTGTGCCAGCCTGTTGCTGACCGTTCGCGCCGAGACTTCTCCCATCGGCGTCGCCTTGGACCAGCGGGTGATCGACCTGACCGATACCTTGGACGCCACTACTACCGCCGGTCTCAAGCAACAATTGGCTGACTTGGAACAGCGCAAAGGCGCGCAAGTCGCCGTGCTGTTGGTGCCCACCCTAGGCGGCGCGGACCTTGAGGACTATACCAATCAACTGTTCCGCGCCTGGAAGCTGGGGCGCAAGGACGTTAACGACGGCATCCTGTTGCTGGTGGCCAAGGACGATCGCAAGGTGCGCATCGAAGTAGGCTACGGCCTTGAAGGCACGGTCACCGACCTGCTGGCGCACCGCATCATCGCGGAACATATCACCCCGGCTTTTCGCCAGGGCGACTATGCAGGCGGGATACAACAAGCGGTCGATGACCTGACCACATTAGTGGATGGCGGCGATCTGCCCGCGGTCGCCGATACCGCCATTGCGCCCGGCGCTATCGCGGTGTTGCTGGCATTTATCCTCGGCGCCATCGGTGGTGTGCTGCTCGCGGCGCGCAAGCTGGATTGGCGCGCTGCGCTGATCGCCACACTAGTGATTACCGTCGGATTGGCGATATTTGCCGGTGGCCGCGAATGGCTAATGTATCTGCTGGTGGTGCCGCTGACCCTGTTGATCGGCGGCGCGACATTCGGCGCATTGTGGCTGGCGCGCGCGGCCTTCTACGGCGTGATAGGGCTGTTGACCTATATCCTCGGGGTGGTGATAGCCAATCGGTTTGTGGAGGTCAGCTATGTCCACTGGCTGGCGTGGCCGCTGGGTGGCCTGGTGGTCCTGGGGTTGTACGTCCTGCTGTTTCTGCTGATCAAGGCTTCCTGGAAGAACAGCCCGCGCGGGTTCCTGCTGCGATTGTTTGCGGTGGCGGCGATCTACGCAGCGGCGGGGCTGCTGCTGGGGCACGGCGCCCAGGGCTGGCTGATCGCGGTGCCGATCGCATCGTTTCTGGCGCTGTTTGTGTTTATCCAAGGCAGCGCGGGGACCGGGTCGGGTGGCGGGTCAAACTCCAGCAGTTCCAGTTCCAGTTCCAGTTCCAGCAGCAGTTCATCCGGTGGCGGCGGTTCCAGCGGCGGTGGCGGGGCGTCGGGGAGTTGGTGAAGTCACGCCAGCGTTCACAGGGTCTTGGACAAGAACACCCGGCTACTGCCGACGGGGTCACACGGGATCTCGCCAAACCGCACCCACCCGTGTTTTTCGTAGAACCCCGGCGCCTGGAAACTGAGGGTATACAGCACCGCCTGCCGGCAGCCTCGGCGCCGGGCTTCATCCTCGAAAGCGTGCAGCAACTGCCGGCCCAACCCGGCACCGCGCAGTGAGTCGGGCAGGTGGAACAGATCGAGGAACGCCATGCCGAGGGTGGTTTTACCGCTGATGCCGCCAAGGATTTGCTGGGTGTCCGGATCTTTGATCAACAGCGTGAGCGGCACGCGGTCGTTGTAACCGGTGATGGCCTCGTTGAACGCGGCCAGACCGCCACCCAGAATGCGCTCGGCTTCGGGGTTGGGTTGGTCGCTGATTTCAATGCGCGGTGCGGTCATCATCGATCCTCCCTGGATTACAGCGCCATCACCATCTCATGCCACGCCATCCCGCCGTGATCCGAAGGCGATGGGCGTACATAGGTGTAGCCCATGCGCGTATACAGCGGCACATGCTGCTCTTTGCACATCAGATGAATCGTCTGTTTGCCCATGACGCGCATGCGTTGCACGAACTCGGTCATCAGCACGTTGGAATAGCCGTGGCCCTGATGTGCCGGGTCGACCACCACCGACATGATCACCACATTCGGCGCCTCGGGCGCATGGCCCACCAACTCCTTGAACGCCTCGTCCGACATCACCACCTGATGGGCGCAGCCGCTGTTGATAAACCCCACCACCTCGCCATCCGCCTCCAGGATCAGAAACCCCTGGGGGTACTGCGCAATGCGCGTGGCGATCTTTTCCAGCGTCGCGGCTTCGTCGCCTTCGTAGGCGGCGATTTCGATTGCATAGCAGCGAGCGGCATCAGTGGGGAGGGCGTTGCGCAGGGTTAGGGCAGGCATCGGTGTTTCCTGGGACATTGAGCGAAAGGCCACATCATAGCGGCCTCGCTGGGCCTCTGCGCTGAACAGGGCTCAAAAAATGGGAAGGGGCTTGTTCGCGTCAAGCATGGTAACGGATACTTTTTCGACGATTTTGGCCATGGTCGTCGACGTCAAGCAGGCAGTGTGAAACCTGACGGTAACCGTGATACCAATGTGGGAGGGGGCTTGCCCCCGATGGCGGCATGTCGGTCAGCGCATCTATCACTGACCCCGCGCCGCATATAATTGGCGAAACCAGGCTTACCAACTACGCACGGATAGCGACCGTTATTCATTCACCCGAGCGGGTATGAATACGTATGAAGGAAGGACCTCATGCTGGAAATAAAATGCGCCACCCTCAACGATGCCGATGCCGCGTTTGACATCCGCCGCGAAGCCATCCGCAGCCAATGCGTCGGCGCCTACACCGCTGAACAAATGGCACTCTGGACGCGTGGCAACGCTGAGGACGGCTACAGCGCACTGATGGACAAATCGTTTTATCTGGGCTGGTTCAACGACGAGCCTGTCGCCACCGGCATGCTTGACCTGGACAACAACGAAATCGGTGCGCTGTTCGTGTTGCCCGCTTTCACCGGGCGTGGCTATGGCAAGGCGATGCTGGATCACCTTGAAAGTCTCGCGCGGGAACTGGCGATTGAAGAGGTGGTGCTGGATGCGACGTTGAACGCCGCGAGTTTCTATCGAGCATGTGGTTATGTCGGGGATGAACAGGCCATTTACCACTCACCGTCGGGGTTGCAGTTGGCGTGTATCCCGATGAAGAAGCGGGTTGGCTGAACCGATGGCCTGATGGGCGAGGGCAATAGGTTTGTTACGCAATAATTGGCTCCGCTCGTCACTCGCCACGGCTCGTCAATTTCAGCCGATGTTATAGCCCCGGCGTTTTTTTACCATTTGATCGCGCCGGCAGGCCTTAGGAGAATCTGCATGAACCTCTACACCGCAGGCTACGAGGGACTGACCATCGACGCATTCATTGCACGACTCAAGCAGGCCGGGATCGACAGAGTATTGGATGTGCGTGAATACCCGTTATCGCGGAAAAAAGGTTTTTCCAAAAATGCCTTTGCCCGGGATCTGGCCGCACAGGGGATCGCTTACGAGCATAACCCGTCGCTCGGCTGCCCAAAGCCCATACGCAAGCAGTACAAGGAAGACGGTGATTGGACAACGTATGCGCGCGAGTTCAGGGCTTATATCCGCACCCAAGGCACGGTGTTGAACGAGCTGGTTTGCAATGCAGCCCAGCAGCGGATTTGTATGGTCTGTTATGAGGCGGACGCCCGTTTTTGCCATCGCAGTTTGATCGCTGAAGCCGCGCAGGAATTGAAGCCCTCGCTCGACATTCAACACCTACCCTTCAAAACAACGCTATTTGATGATCGTCTTCTTTCTGTGGCTTAGGCGGATAAATCAGGCTCACGATCAACCACTGGTTGATTGCAGCTTGTCAATTTCCTCCGAAGTCCATGCTTTCGAGGCTGACTTCTGAATGCGAAGTGCGGTGACGCGTGCAGGTTTGATCAGGCCTAGCGTGACGTTATGCTCAGCCCTGGCTTTATCCAAGGCGTCAAAATTCTCATAAATTTTCAGCCTGTCCAGCAACACGCGCCGCTCGCACCAATCACCTGCGGGCAAAACTCTCCCCGCACAAATGCTGTCCACACCGATCAATATCCGAACTTTGCGTTTCATGCGGGCCATATCCAGACGTTATTTGAACTGTATCCAGAGACCGGAAAACTGCCAGATAGACGTGTAACCGCATATGCAGATCGCCTGCATTACCGCTATGTCAGTTCACGCAAAGGTCGGTATCAATCGCGCATACAGGCGCGCAGGCGGTTGATGACCTGCGCGACGGACGGACCTTGAGTCGCCGGCGTCGTCGGACTCTCGCCGAACTCGCGCCATACAAATAGCGTCAACTCAGCCCCGTCGGTCACTAGTTGGGTCGGGTTATGCGAGCCAAAGCGTTGCAACTGCCGATAACGTTCATCCTGCCAGAACGCGTCTTCCACCCAGTCGTACACCGGGATCAAATGAAAATGCAACGGGAAGCCCGGCATATGCCCATAGCGGCTGATATAGAGCCACTTTGGCCGCAACTGCGTCTGCATAATCCGCTGGGCTCTCGCCAGCAATCCCCCCAGTTCGGCCAGTGCGGCGTCGGGCATGTCGGCAAGAGAATCTATCGGCGCCTTGGCGCCCAGTATCAAGTAACCCGGTAGCCTGGACGTCAGGTGATGATTGAGCTGCCAATGGTCGGTCTCAAACAAGACGTAAGCGGGGTCGATCAGCATCAGCATGTCTCTTCGGAGATGGGCGAGCAGAATAACAAGCACGCTTGCCTGTATGCCGCAAAACCACTCCATCTGTGTCTACCCGCCCCCCAATCAGCCAGTTAGCCTCAAGCTACCCTAACCCACGACCGAGTCCCCCATGGATCTTACCGCCGTCCCGTTTTGCACCACCGATTGGTCCACTGTTGAACCGGTCATCTACCCCGGTGTGACCGGCAGCGCTACCTGGCGCACCGGGCACTTTGGTACGACTCGTGTGCGTATGGTGGAGTACAGCGCCGGGTACCTGGCGGATCATTGGTGCACCCGCGGGCATGTGCTGCTGTGTCTGGAGGGCGAGTTGCACACCGAGCTGGCGGATGGGCGTCGGTTTACGTTGACGGCCGGGATGAGTTATCAGGTGGGCAATGAGATGGAAGCGCACCGTTCATCGACGCTGGACGGTGCGAAGCTGTTTATCGTGGATTGATGGGCGGGTTGAGGTGAGCCAACCCGAACCGAACGGGTGCAATTAGTGCTTATGGCTAGGGGCCGTGCCGTCCACGCCACGAGCGATGGCTTTGACTTCAACGGCTTGCTGCTCGCCCTTGGCGTTTTCCACGGTCAGGGTCAGCGGCACCGGATCGCCTTCTTTGATCTGGCCGGTCAGGCCCATCAGCATCACATGGTAGCCATTGGGGTCGAGGGTGACGGCTTTGCCGGCAGGCAGGGCCACCGAGTCCACCGGGCCCATGCGCATCACGTCGTCTTGCATGCTCATTTCATGGATCTGCACGTCCTTGGCCACCGGCGAGGCCACGCGCAGCAGCTTGCTGTCGACGTCGGCGGTGACGGTCATGAATGCGCCGCTGGCGGGTTGGCCTGGGACGGTCGCGCGGACCCAGGCGTCGCTGACCTGCACCTGGGCGCTGGCGTGGGCGGCGAGGCCCAGCAGGGTCAGGCCGAGGGTGAGGCGCTTGAGGTGTTGAACGGCAGTCATTAGCAGACCTCCATGACGGTGAGCAGGTCTTCTGCGCACTCTTGAGCGGTAAGGGATGCCTGGAGCCCCAGGCGCAGGTTGCCACGGGTGTCGAAGACAAAACTGGTGGCGGTGTGAGACAGGGTGTAGGTGTCGCCGGCCGGGATCTTTTCATAAAAGATGCCGAATTCCTTAGCGGCCACGGCGATTTCTTCCGGGGTGCCGTACAGCGCTTCGAAGCTGGGGTCGAAGGCTTTTACGTATTTGTCGAGAATCTCCGGCGTGTCGCGTTCTGGGTCCAGGGTGATAAAGATCACCTGCATGATCTCGCCGTCACGGCCCATCAGTTTCTTGGCCTGGGCCGCGCGGGCAAGGGTGGTGGGGCACACCGCCGGGCATTGGGTGAAGCCGAAGAACACTACCGGCATCAGGCCACGGTAGGAACTGAGGGTGACCGTCTCGCCCTCGGTGTTCTTGAGCTTGAACGTGCGGCCCATGATCTTGTCGCTCAAGTCCTTGCCGTACTTGAAATTCAGTTTGGGGCTGTTGTCACAACCGGCCAGCAGGCCCAGGCCCAACAAGCCCATACCGGTCAGGACCTTGCGGCGGGTGAATAACGTACTCATCAACTGTGCATCCTGTGAAACGCCTGCATTGCGCTGGATCTACCCATCAGGCCGTGAAAAAGCAGGCATTTGAAGTAAGAAACGAGGAGGGCGGCAAGTCTACCAACCCACGCCGGCCTGCGTAATCTGCGACGTTCTGCCACAGGGGCGCGTCGCGCTTCATCCGTTGGCGGCTGGGATGGTAGAGTCGCGGCCATGAAATTGAGCCTGCCCGACCGTTCGCTGATCGCCTGGATCCTGTACTGCTGCGTGCTGATGAACCTGTTCGTGTGCGGTTTGAGCCATGGCCAGATGCTCGGCCAGCAGCTCAATGGAATCGGCGGGGCGTTCTGTTCGGTGGACGGCAAACCGGCGCCACTTTCCGATAAAGGGTCGGGCGACGCGGCTTCCAGCAACATTTCGAACTACTTTGCCTGCCCGGTGTGCGCCGCCTTGACCGTCGCCCTGGTGTTCCTGATCGGCTTGGCCTGGCTGCTCGGCCTGGGTCAAACCCCGCGCGCAGCCCATACCCAGCGCAACAAAGCGCCGCCGCGCTACGCCTGGCCCTCGGCCAACCCCCGCGCTTCTCCCGCCTGCTGACGTGTGCCTTGGGCCCCTTGTGACCAGGGGGCGTTCTATCGTCACGAGTGTGAGTGCGTTCCATGAATCATCCATCGCCAGCCGGCGCCCTGCGCCTGCGTGCAGCACCGGCGCCTGCGCAATACCCCAGTAATGCCCGCTGTTTCGTCCACTTGGACGCGCGTCTGTTGCCGTATTGGCACAGCCTGTTCGACATCTGCCCGGCGCTGCTCAAGCTCGACCCGCCCGAAGGCCTGAACCTGTTTCGCAGCTTTATGACCTGGGCCTACCGCAACCAGCCGGCCGCGGATTGGACCTACCACCTGAACGTGTGCCGTTGGTTGCTCGGCTCGGCCTACCGCACGCGCATCAATGAAGAACCCATCGAAGCGTTCATGGCCGCCGCTGCGGCGAGTTGGATCAATACCGACCACAGCCAGGCCGAGGGCATCGTGCTGGCGTGGCGCGCGCTGCGGGTATTCGATTGGAAAGTCACGCCGCCCGCCGCCGTTGAGCAACCGCCATTGCCAGCGTCCGGCTGGGATTTCGCCTGGAGCCCGCTGAGCCGGCGCGGTGAGTGCTGCGGCTGGCAGGTGCTGACTTGATCGGCATCAAGGTGGCCCGCCGCCGCGCGCGCCACACTGCAATCCCGGCGCGACCTGTGAGGCCATCATGCTCTATCTGCTGTTTCTGTTGGCCCACCTGTTCGCGGCGCTGATCTTTATCGGCACGGTGTTTTTCGAAGTGCTGATCCTGGCCAAGGTACAGGCGCAATTGCCCGCCCGGGCGCGGGTGTTGGTGGAACAAGGCATCGGCCGCCGCGCCCGGGCGCTGATGCCGTGGGTGCTGTTGGTGCTGTTCGGTGCCGGTCTCGGGATGGTCTGGCTGCGATACCTGCCGGTGCTGGCCGCGCCTACGGCGTCGTCCTTTGGCATGTTGCTTTCGCTCAAACTGCTACTGGCCGCCAGTGTGCTGCTGCATTTTGTGACGACCTTACTGCTTATGCGCCGTGGCCGCGCCAGCGAGCGCTACCTGCGCGGGGTACACCTGAGCCTGTTTGCGCATATGGTCGCCATCGTGCTGTTGGCCAAGAGCATGTTCTACCTCAGCTGGTAGGGCCCTTGATGCACATCAAGGTGCGTCGAGCCCCGCCGCCGGACAATGGCTCACCGCCCCTTGATCCGGAGCCTGCCATGCACACTGTCATCCCCCTCGCTCGTCACGGTCCAGGCGTGCTGGACCTGAATGGCCAGGCCGATATCCGCCGTTTCCACCCCGGCATAGGCTCCCTGGATATGTTGCGCGCCCTGCGCACCAGCCGCCAACGGCAACGCCCGCTGGCCGTGACCCTGCATTGGCCGGCCAACCCACCGAGTGACGAGTACTCACGCAGCCTGGCCCAAGAGATCCAGCTGGTCGGCTGCCACCTGGGCGCTCGCCAGCCGCTGGAGTACTTCCAGTGGCGCGGCGCGGCGAGCATCGGCGCGGTACAAACGCTGATGGCGGCCATGCGCGAGCGCTTTCATTTTCTCGCCCCCGGCCGTGGTGACTACGGCATCGACCTCGACCCGTACCACACCGATTGGGCCGGCATGGGTCTGCTGCGTGACCTGGGCTTCAACCACGTCTGTATCGGCGTGCCCGACGCGCGTGCCGAAGGGGTGCACGCCCTGGCCTGGTACCGCGACCCTGCGCCGATCCAGTCCTTGATCGATGCGGCGCGCACTTTCGATTTCCGTTCGGTCAGCGTCGATCTCGGCTACGGCAGCGCCTGGCAGACCCTCGCCAGCTTCGATACCAAGCTCGCCAGCCTGATCGCCCTGGAGCCGGACCGCCTGCAGGTGTTTGACTACGCCCGGCCGCCCAGCCGTTATCTGGCCCAGCCTGCCCAGGCGCAATGCAGCGCGGCGGATAAAGCCCAGATGCGCCAGTTGTGCTTCGAGCGCCTCGGCGCGGCGGGTTACCACTACATCGGCCTGGGCCTGTTTGCCCGTGGCGACGACGACCTGATCCAGGCCCAGGAGCGCGGCCGCCTGAGCCGCACCAGCGAAGGCTTCACCCTGCACGGCTATTGCGACCATATCGGCCTGGGCCTGGGCGCCATCAGCCAGATCGACGGCTTGTGCGCGCGAAACAGCAGCACCGAACCTGCCTACGCCCAAGCCCTGCACAATGGCCAGCTCCCCACCTGCCAGGGCTGGCAACGCCAGGTCGGCGACGGGTTGCGCGAATACGTGGTGGAGCGCTTGGCCTGCGACCTGGAACTGGATATCCAGGCGATTGAGCGGCGTTACGGGTTGGTGTTTTCCCAGTATTTCGCCACGCTCTGGCCGCTATTGGAGCAATGGGCGCGGGACGGCCTGATCGAATTGTCGGCGCAGTTTCTGTGTGTGCTGCCGGACGGGCGCCGGCAGGTGGATGAGCTGTGTGGGTTGTTCGAACAGGCCTAGTGGGAGGTGCCTTCGGCGAACTCGATTTTATTGCCCACGTTGTATTTGCCCGACGGCTTGTTCATGGGCAGGCGCTTGACCTCCTTGAGGGTTTGGCTGTCGTAGACGATCAACGCGCCGTCCGTGGCCCAGATGCTCAGTAACACGTAGCGCCCGTCGCGGGTGAATTCCACATGGGCGGCGGTCTTGCCCGGCACCGGGCGCAAGGTGTGGGCGATTTCCAGGGTCTGTTTGTCGATCAGGTGGATGGCGTCGTTGTCCGGGCCGAAGAACACGTCGCTCCACACATAGCGTGAGTTCACATGGCTGCGCATAAAGAAGCCTGGCCCCAGGGTGGGAATCTGTTTGATCAGCGCCCAGGTGTTCAGGTCGATCACCGAGATTTGCCCTTTGCTGATATTCGGTGTGGCGAACACCCAGTGCCCATCGCGTTGCCAATAGGTGCCCGAGCCCAGGTGCGGCATGCCCGCCAGCGGGATATCGGTGACCACCGCGCCGCTGTCCAGGTCGATTACCTGGCCGCCCCCGGCCTTGCGCGAGGTGGCGACCAACTGTCGGTAATCGGGAGAAAACGAAAAGTCATCGAGCACGTCCTGGGCCTGGATGCGCCGGGGCTCGAAGCGCGGTTGCGCGTCGGCATACGCCAGTTCCCACACCTCGTTCAGATCCTTGAGCGCGACGATAAAGCTGTTGCGCGGCGGTGCGGTGTACACGGCGCTGACCCGCGAACCAGTGTCCAGAATCTTGACCAGCGACAGATCGCGCGCATCCAGCAACACCAGATTGCCCGGCAGGTAGTTGCCCGCCAGCACCCAGCGCCCGTCTTTGCTCACCGCCAGGTTGCGAGTGTTGAGGCCAACGCGGGTTTCGGCGATCAGCCTGAGGTTATGCAGGTCGTATTGGCTGATCCAGCCGTCCCGGGAGGCGAAGTACACAAAGCGCCCATCCGGGGAAAACTTCGGCCCGCCGTGTACCGCGAAGTGGGTGGGGAAGCGGTCCAGCACGTTGAAAGTGTCACCGTCGAGAATGTCCATGTGGTGATCCCCCGATTCCACCACCACAAACAGGTTGAGCGGGTCGGCGTGGTGCTGCGGGGTGGTCGGCAGTTGGTTCAGGTTCGCCAGTACGGTGTGGCTGGCGCGGATCGCCTGGGCATCCCAGGTCGGTGGCGATGCCGGCGGCTGTTGCAGAAAATCCACCAGGCCGTCGATGCGCGCGCTGTCCAATTGCGCGGCGAATCCGGCCATTTGGCTGGCGGGGCGGCCGTCGCGGATCACCTGGCGCACCTCGTCGGGCTTGATCCGCCCCAGGCTTTCGGGCAACAACGCCGGGCCGGTGGCGCCGATGCGGTTGAGGCCGTGGCACTGCTCGCAGTACTGGCGGTAATCCTCAGCTGGCGTGCCCTTGGCGACGTTGGCCCACAACAGCGGCACCAGCAGCAGGCGTTTCATATCGCCACCGCTGCGCGCGGCGCTGCCAGGCTGGCCGGGAAGTGCAGGACGGCGCCGGCGAACAGGTCCACGACCTGGCCGATCACCGTCAGGGTTGGCACGCCGGGTTCGCAGTCGGCGGCCAGGGTCGGCAACTGGCGCAAGGTGCCACGGGCCACTTGTTGATCGGCGCGCGCACCGTTGCTGATCAGCGCCGCCGGGGTATCCGCCGACAAACCGGCAGCCACCAGGTGTTCGGCGATCAGCGCCAGGTTCGACAGGCCCATATAGAACACCAGGGTCTGGCTCGGCTCGGCGAGGCTGGCCCAGGGTAATTTCAGCGCACCGTCGCGCTGCAGGTGCCCGGTGACGAAACGGCACGAGTTGACCAGATCGCGATGGGTCAACGGGATTCCGGCGTAGGCGCTGCACCCGGACGCGGCGGTGATCCCTGGCACCACTTGGCACGGAATATCCCGCGCCAGCAGGTATTCGAGCTCCTCGGCGCCGCGCCCGAAAATAAACGGGTCGCCGCCCTTGAGGCGCACCACGCGCTGGCCTTCGCCGGCCAGTTCCGCCAGCAGTTCGTTGAGTTGATCCTGGGGCAGGCTGTGATGGCCGCTGGCCTTGCCCACGTAATGGCGGGCGCAGGTGAGCGGGATCAGCGTGAGCAGTTCGGCGCTGATCAGCCGGTCGAACACCACGGCATCGGCCTGCATCAGCAGGCTCCAGGCGCGCAAGGTAAGCAGGCGTGGGTCGCCGGGTCCGGCGCCCACCAGCGCAACTTCACCGGGGTGCAACGGGCTGTGCAGGCTGGGGGGGAGGGCAGTGGTGTGCATGGGACATCCTTGGTCGATCATCAGGAGTGCTGCCCCGGTTGTGTCACCGGGTGGAGCACGGAATCAGGTTGGGCGAGCGCATGGCGATTTCATCGTCGCTCAGGTAGCAACCCGGGTCCGGGCCCCACAGGTCGCCATCGGCCCAGGCGCGGGTACGGGTGTTGCCGTTGCAGATCGGTAGCCAGCGACACTCGGCGCAGCGCCCGCCGATGCGGCGCGGGTATTCGCGCAGGCGCTGCAGCAAGGGGTCGGGTTGGTCGAGCCAGAGCTGGCGGAACGTGGTGTTGCGCACATTGCCCACCGAGTGCTGCCACCAGTAGGTGTCCGGATGCACCTCGCCGGTGTTGTCGATATTGGCGATGCCGCAGCCCGACGCATTGCCGCCCCAACCGTGCAACAGGTGCTCCAGCTGCGGGTAATGCTCAGGCAGATGGCGATGTACCCATTGCAGCAACAGCACCGCGTCGGCGTCGTTGTTGCCGCTGACAAAATCGCTGGCCACGCCGTTTTCGATGTCCTCCCAGGCTTGCTGGAAAATCAGCGCCATGGCGTCGCGGCTGATCTGCCGGTGCGCGTCCAGTTGGCGGCTGCGCTTGCCGCGCCCGCTGTAGTTGAGGTGCGACAGGTAGAACTTCTGCACGTCGTAAGCGCGCATCAGCGCGAGCAATTGCGGCAGCTGCGCGTGGTTGTCCTGGGTCAGGGTGGTCCGCAGGCCCACGCGGATGCCGGCTTCGCGGCACAGACGTATGCCATGCAACGAGCGCTGGAAGCTGCCGTGTGACTGGCGAAAGGCATCGTGGGTCGCCTCCAGGCCATCGATACTGATGCCCACGTAGTCGAAATGCGCGTCGGCAATCTGCTGGATATTGCGCTCATCAATCAGCGTGCCGTTGGTGGACAACGCCACGAAAAAGCCTTTGTCGCGGGCGTAGGCGCTCAGCTGGAATATATCTGCGCGCAGCAGCGGCTCGCCGCCGGAAAGGATCAGTACGCGCACGCCGGCTTCGTGCAGGTCATCGATCACCCGCAGCGCGGTGGCGGTGTCCAGCTCATCGCGGAACACACTGTCGGCGCTGGTGGCATAGCAATGCTTGCAGGTCAGGTTGCACCGGCGCAGCAGGTTCCAGATCACCACTGGCGGCCGCTCGCTGCCGGGGGCCGAGACGCGCGGCGCCGGGCATTGGCCGGCCAGGGTGCGCAAGTACTGACTGATTCGCAGCATGGGCTATTCCTTTTCAGTGCGCCGGCGGCAAGCGCAGGCCGGTTTTTTTCAGGATGCGACTGCTCACCAGCATCTCGTCGGCGCGGCAGGCATCGGCAAGCAAAAAACGCAGGTGCTCGCGGTAGCTGTCGATTTCTTCACGACTGCGCCCATGCACCATGGCGAACAAGTTGTAGGGCCAGCCCGCGCGCCGGGGGCGGCGGTAGCAGTGGCTCACGAACGGCTGCGCGCCTATCAGTTCGCCCAGGCGCGGCAGTTGCTCGTCGGCCACGTCCCACACAGTCATGCCGTTATGCCGATAGCCCAGGCGGTAATGGTTGGGCACCGCCGCGATACGCCGGATCACGCCCTCGGTTTGCAGGCGCTTGAGCAGGTCGAGGGTCGACTCGACGCTGATTCCCAACTGCTCGGCCAGCCACGCCCACGGGTCTTCCAGCAGCGGCAGGCCGTCTTGGGTGAGGGCGATCAGCCGCAGGGCCAGGGGGCTGTCAGACCGGGAAATGCAGACCGACATGGTAGGTGTGCTCCTTGGGCAGGTTGAGCACCGTCAACCCGGTCAGGGTTTCGATGCGCGACAGGGTGGCGTCGAGTTCCTCAGGGCTGGCGCAGGCCAGCACGAACCACATGTTCCAGGCATGTTCGCGGCGGTAGTTGTGGGCCACCTGGGGCAGGGCGTTGAGCTGCTCGGCGACGGCATCGAAGCGCGCCTCGGGCACTGCCAGCGCGGCCAAGGTGAATGCCCCGCCGACGCGCTCGATATCAAACATCGGGCCGAACCGGGTGAGCACGCCGTCTTCAAGCAACGCGTGCAGGCGGTCGAGTACCTCACCGGGCGCGCAGCCGAGTTCCTGCGCCACTGACTGCCAGGGCTGACGTACCAGGGGCAGGCCGTGTTGCAGGCGATTGATCAATTGGCGATCCCGTTCATCCATGGGCCCACACCTGCGACGGTGGCGGCGCAAAACGTCCGCCGCATTGTTTGAACGCGTGGGTACTGAACAGCACCTGGTGGGGAAGGTCGTTGAGCAGGTGCTCGGCCAATAGCGTCTCGATGTGCGCCTCGACCACCGCCCGCTCGCGGCCGTGGACCATACAAAACAGGTTATAGCGCCACTGCGGCAGGCGGCGCGGACGCTGGTAACACAGGTTCACCCCCGGCGCGCGGCCCAGGCGCTGGCCGACGTTATCCACCAAGGCATCCGGCACATCCAGCACCAGCATGGCGTTGGCCACAAAACCCAGGGCGCGATGGTTGAGTACCAGCCCGACGCGCCGGAACAAGCCTTGTTCATGCCAGTGCTGCATTTGCTGCAACACCTGGTCGTGATGGGCACCGATCTGCTCCGCCAGCGCGTCGTAAGGCCGCGAGACCCGTGGCAAACCGCGCTCCAGGCACTGGCGCAGGTCGAGCATCTGCTCCTGGGTCAGCGGCGCGATCACGGATGCCCTCCCAGGGAGAACCCGAGGTCGATGCGGTAGGCGCTGAGCATCGGCAGATCCAGCGGTGTCAGGCCGGTGTCTTGTTCCAGCTCATCGAGGATCTGCTGTAGATGTTGACGGTGCGGGCCGGTCACCACGAACCACAGGTTGTAGTGATGCTCGCGGGCGTAGTTGTGATTGACTTCCGGGTATTGGCTGACCCGCGCCGCCACCTGTTCCAGGCGTTCGGCCGGGACTGCCAGGGCGGCCAGGGTGCTGGCACCGGCGCGGGTATGTTCGAACACCGGGCCGACGCGCGAGAGGGCGCCGGCCAGTTCCAGGCGTTGCAGGCAGGTCATCAATTCGGCCTCGCTGCATTTCAAGACCTGGGCCATTTCCCGGTACGGTTCGGCGCACAGCGGCATGCCGTGCTGGTAGCGTTCGATCAAGTGCTGGCTGAGTCGATCAAGGTCCATCTCAATACCCCATTTTTTGTGCACGAGTGCTGAAGAAAATTCCGCTGGGGCTCAAGGCCGGCAAGGTCTTGAGCAAGGTCATTCGATACGGGTCCCAGACCTGCACCTGCTCGCCGTCGCGCACCGACAGCCACAGCTGTTCGCCGCGCCCGGTGAACTCCATGTGCAGCACGCCGGGGCCGGGGCGCAGGTCGGCGACCACTTGGTGGGTTTCGCTGTCGATCACCTGCACGCGGTCGTTGTCCGGGTAGGCGAAATTGACCCACAGCTGGCGCCCATCCGGCCGTGCGGTGACGAAGATCGGTTGGCCGGCCACGGCGATCGCGGCGCTCTGCTGCCAACTGCGCGCGTCCATCACCAACACCTGGTGTCGGCCCACGGCGGGCACGAACGCTTGGTTGTCGGCTACGGCCCAGCCTTCCAGGTGCGGCATTTTGTACACCGGCAACTTGGCCTGGCCGCGTCCGTAGTCCTTGAGTACCCGTTGCACACCGCGCTCCGGGTGCCACAGGTCGAGCTGGGCCATGCCGTCCTCGCCGAACAGACCGGCCATGTAGTAGCGACCGTCGGCGGTGATCAGTGCGTCATAGGGCTGCTCACCGATGTCGGTGAAACGGGTGAGGGTCGGGGTGTTGCCGTGGCTGAAGTCCGCGCTCCAGATCTCGCCGGTGTCGAACAGGCTGAACACGAAACGCTGCCCCGGCGCGTCCACCAGCCCCACCACCCGCGAGCGTTTGCCGTTGGCCAGGGGCGTGGCGGGAATGTCGGCGACCTGCTCCAAGGTGACGGCATCGAAGACCTTGACCCCGCCCGGCTGGTAGTTGGACACGGCAATCAGGCGGCCATCCTGGCTGATCGCGCCGCCAATACTGTTGCCGCCCTGGATGATGCGTTTAGCGATGCGCTGGGTCAGCAAGTCGACCTTGGTCAAGCCGCCGTCGCGGGCGAACACATAGGCATAGCGTTGGTCGCGGGAAAACACCGCCGAGGCGTGGGACAGATCGCCCAGCCCTTCGATGCGCGCCAGCTCGGTCATGCCGCTGCTTTCAACGATCTGCACACTGCCGCTGGCACGTTCGATCACCAGACCCAGGTCGCCGCTGCCGCGCAGCGTCGGTTGGGCACAGGCGCCGAGCAGCAGGCACAGGGAGAACACGGCGGGTCGCATCATGGGGTGGGGCGTCCTTGCAGCAGGCGGTCGGCCAGCCAGGCAATATCGCCGGCGCTGAGCAGTGGGCCCCAGCCGGGCATGGCGCGGGCTGGGCGACCGTAAGTGATGGTGGCGATCAGGCTGGCGCGGGGTTGGCCGGCCAGGGCCTGGGGCGTGAGGGGCGGGCCGAGGCCGCCGGTCAGGTGCAGGCCATGGCAGGCGCCACAGTCCTGGGTCAGCAGGTGTTCGAGGCGGGCGGCGTCGGGTGTCGCCGTCGCCCACGCGGGGACCAGCATGAGCAGCGCCATGGCCGAACCGAACATCGATGCTTTCATGGCGTGCTCCTTGTGGTTATTTCAAGCTCAGGACCCAATCGGCCAACACCTTGGCTTCTTCATCGGTGACCTGGTTCGGCGGCATAGGGATCGGCCCCCAGTTACCCTGGGTGCCGTTCTTGATATGACTGGCCAGGGTCGCGGCGGCGTCTTTCACGCCGGTGTTCTTGGCGGCGACTTCCTTCATGGCCGGGCCTACCAACTTGCTGTCCAGGGTGTGGCAGCCGACACAGGGTTTACTGTTGAACAGGGCTTGGCCGTCTTGAGCCAGGGCCGGTTGCAGGCTGAACGCAGCGCTGCAAGCCAGCAGTGCGAGGAGCATATTTTTCATGGGCGGACCTCGTGTTGATGGGGCTCAATAAATGTCGTGTTGGGTGTTGTAAACGTTGAATTTGCCGGTCGGGGTGATCAGGCGTTTGTCCTTGATCACCTGCTTGAGCTTCAGGGTTTTGTCATCGATCACCACCAGCGCCGATTCTTCGGTCTGGCCGTTCCACACCGAGAACCACACCTCGTCGCCGGCCTTGTTGTATTCCGGTTGCACCACGCGCATAGCGCCTTGCTTGATCCCCGAGTATTCGGCGATCGGCAGCACGGTGTAGCCCTTGTCGAGCTGGTTGATATCGAACACCGCCACCGACTGGCTGAGCTTGGCGTCGGGGTTGAGGGTGGTGTCCACGTACAGGTGATGGGAGTTGGGGTGGGTCTTGATAAACAGCGAACCGCCGCCCTGGCCCTTGAGGGTTTCCACCTGTTTCCAGGCGTATTGCGGGTGCTTGATCGGGTCGGTGCCGATCACCGAAATACCGCCGTCGCCCAAGTGGCTGGTGGCCCACACCGGCCCGTAGGTGGGGTGGATAAAGTTGGCGCCACGCCCGGGGTGCGGGGTCTTGCCCACGTCCACCAGCGCGGCCAGGGTGCGCGCCTTGGAGTCGATCACCGCCACCTTGTTCGAGTTGTTGGCCGCTGTGAGGAAGTAGCGGTGGGTGCTGTCCCAGCCGCCGTCGTGCAGGAACGGCGCGGCGTCGATGGTGGTGATGGTGAGGTTCTTGATGTCCTGGTAGTTGACCAGCATGACCTTGCCGGTTTCCTTGACGTTGACGATGAACTCCGGCCACTCGTGGGACGCGATGATCGCCGCCACACGGGGTTCTGGGTGGTACTCCTGCTTGTCGACGGTCATGCCGCGGGTGGAGACGATTTGCTTGGGTTCCAGGGTCTCGCCGTCCATCAGGGTGAACTGCGGCGGCCAGTAGGACCCGGCAATCGTGTACTTGTCTTCGTAGCCCTTGAACTTCGAGGTCTCCACCGACCGCGCCTCGATACCCACCTTGATTTCGGCGACTTTGGTGGGCTCGGTGGGCCACAGGTCGATCATGTCGATCTTGGCGTCACGGCCGATCACCAGCAGGTAGCGACCCGAGGCGGAGATCCGCGAAATATGCACGGCATAACCGGTTTCGATCAGCTTGACGATCTGCTTGGTGTCGCCGTCCACCAGGGCGATCTTGCCGTCGTCGCGCAAGGTCACCGAAAACAGGTTTTGCAGGTTGAGGTGATTGAGCTGTTTTTTCGGGCGGTCTTCGGGCTTGACCAGCACTTTCCAGGTCTTGAGCGTCTCGGCCATGCCCCATTCCGGCGGGGTCGGCGCGGTGTGCTGGATGAAGGTAGCCATGCTGCTGATCTGCGCTTTGGTCAGCGCATTGGAGGTGCCCCAGTTCGGCATGCCGGCGGGCGAGCCGTAGGTGATGAGCGCTTCCAGGTAGGCCTGGCCGCGGGCCTGGGTGATGTCCGGCGTCAGGGGCTTGCCGGTGGCTCCCTTGCGCAGCACGCCGTGGCAGCCGGCGCAGCGTTCGAAATAGATCTGTTTGGACGCGTCGAAATCAGCCTGGCTCATGTCCGGCGCGCCGGCGGTCTTGACCACGGCGGGCTGGGCGTTGCCGTGGGCGCTCAGGGGCAGGGTCAGGGCCAGTGCGCAGCCGAGGCTGGCGAGGCTTAAGGTGAAGGGGTTCGTGCGGCGAGTCAGCATTCCATTTACTCCTCAGGCGAGACCTTTGCGGTGCCTCGCAACACGGTGCGGGGCGCAGGTTCTTAGTGCCGGGCCAGACTATGGCGTGGCCTCGCAAAGCTCGCTTGACGGCGATCAAGTTTGCCTGGGTTAGCGCTTGCCAGGTTGTCGCAGGCGCCCTTAGCGTGGCCCTCGAACCCGCCTCGGATATACACGATGAACGCGCCTTTCTATCAGCCTCTCGACAACGAACAGCGTCTGTTCGAACACGCCTGGCAGCACCGCATGCCGGTGCTGATCAAGGGCCCCACCGGCTGCGGCAAGACCCGCTTCGTGCAGCACATGGCGCATCGCCTGAACCTGCCCCTGTACACCGTGGCCTGCCACGACGATCTGAGCGCCGCCGACCTGGTCGGTCGCCATCTGATCGGCAGCCAAGGCACCTGGTGGCAGGACGGCCCGCTGACCCGCGCTGTGCGCGAGGGCGGCATCTGCTACCTCGATGAAGTGGTCGAAGCGCGCCAGGACACCGCCGTGGTCCTGCACCCGGTGGCCGACGACCGTCGCGAGCTGTACCTGGAACGCACCGGCGAAGTGGTCAAGGCGCCGCCGTCATTCATGCTGGTGGTGTCATATAACCCCGGTTACCAGAACCTGCTCAAGGGCATGAAACCCAGCACTCGCCAGCGTTTCGTGGCGCTGCGTTTCGACTACCCGGCGGCGGCGGACGAAGCGCGTATCGTCGCGCGCGAAGCGCAGGTGGATAACGCCCTGGCCAGCCAGGTGGTGCGCCTTGGCCAAGCCTTGCGGCGCCTCGATCAGCACGACCTGGAGGAAGTGGCCTCCACCCGCCTGCTGATTTTTACCGCGCGCCTGATCGCCGCCGGCATGCCGCCGCGCGAAGCGTGCATGGCCTGCCTGGCCCAGGCCCTGAGCGACGACCCGCAAACCATCGCGGCGCTGATGGACGTGGTGGATGTGCACTTTGCCTGAGCCCCGGCGCCTGCCGGGGGACGTGGCGATGTGGTTGTTCATCCTCGCTGAACTGACCGTGTTCGCGATATTGATCCTGGCGTTTGCCGTGACCCAGCGGCTCCTACCCGAGGTGTTCGCCCAAGGGCGCGCGCAACTGGATACCTCGACCGGCCTGGCAATGACCTACAGCCTGTTGAGCGCGGGTGCGTTGGCCGCATTGGCCGTGCAGCAGGTGCGCTTGGGTCGCGCGCGGCGCGGTAGTGTCTTGCTGCTCGGCGCATGGCTGGTGGCGCTGGTGTATGTGTGGATCAAACTCACCGAATACCGCCATCTGATCGACGCAGGGCTGGGGCTTGAGCGCAGCACATTCTTCACCTTGTACTGGATCGTCACCGGCTTTCACTTTTTGCATGTGCTGCTGGGCCTGGTGATTCTCGCTTGGCTCGGGTGGCGCTGCTGGCAACGGCAGTACCTGGCACCACACTTGAGTGGGCTGGAATCCGGCGTGTTGTATTGGCACATGGTCGACCTGGTGTGGGTGGTGTTGTTTGCGCTGGTGTATGTGATCCGATGAACACCTCAGTGAGGTTGTGGCTGTGTTGGGCGGGCCTGATGGTAATGAGCCTCGGCACCGTGTGGAGTGGCGCGGCGGGGGTAGTGGTGTTGCTGGCGATGGTCAAGGGCTGGGTGATTGTGGATGGGTTTATGGAGTTGCGGCACGGGCCCTGGAAGTGGAGGGTGGCGATGCTGGGGTGGGGGCTGGTGGTGTTGGCGGGGATTGTGGGGTTGAGCGCTTGAGAATTCGATCACCCTTAAGGACCTGGTAGGACACCAATGCCTGAACCGCACGCCTCGTGGCCTGGGGCGCTGGGAGGCGAGCCTCCCACTGAGGACGGTCGTTCGCTCAGAGCTTACCGGGCGCCGCCGGCTTGGTTCGTACAGTTCTCTTGAGTCTCGCTGCTGCAATCGGCTGTACAGTCAGTTCGACACCTAAGGCCAGCATCAGCTTCTGGACCGTTTCATAACGGGTTTTCGAGCCACCCTTGAGCGTTTTATACAGGCTCTCGCGATTAACTCCCGCGGCCTCCGCCACCTTGTTCACACCTTGGGCCTTGGCCACTTCGGCAAGCGCTTTCATCAGCAACTGCGGCTCGTGCGAGTGCATGCTTTGCGCCAGATAAGCGCTGATGGTTTCCGGGCTGTCGAGGAAGCGCGAAGCCTCATAAACGCTTGTGCCGGATGTATCAAGATCGAGGACCGGCATGTCCTCGGGTTTGAATTTCGATTCAGTCATTTCATCCACCTCTCAGGGCATCGAGAATCTCTTTTGCCCGTTTGATCGCTCTTTTCCGGTCGGTTTTATCACTGCCCCAAAGCATCAATTAGAAAATACCTAGTCCAGAGGTCGTACGTGCGGCCAGACGAGACTATTAGCGCGTGTTTCTCCTTCTGCCTTCATGCGCTGAAGCTCGTTTAGAGCACTCCCATTTGTGCCGAATGAAGTGGCAGGTGGGTCCGTTCCATACCCGACTAAAACCATCAACATTTCTTGATCGCCATCAAGCCGTTTTCGCCCGCCGCCTTCCTATCATGACCCCCGCCAAGCCATGAGGAAGCGACCATGTCAGATACCTTCACCAAGGGCATGGCCAGGAATATCTACTTCGGAGGAAGCGTGTTCTTCTTCCTGATTTTCCTGGCCCTGACCTATCACACCGAACAAACCTTTCCCACCCGCAGCAACGTTGATCAGCTCACCGAATCGGTGGTGCGTGGCAAGGGTGTGTGGGAGCGCAACAATTGCATCGGCTGCCACACCCTGCTCGGCGAGGGCGCGTACTTTGCGCCGGAGCTGGGCAATGTGTTCAAGCGGCGCGGCGGTGAAGAGGGGTTTAAACCGTTCCTGCATGCCTGGATGAAAATGCAGCCCCTGGGTGTACCGGGGCGCCGGGCCATGCCGCAATTCAACCTCACTGACCAAGAGGTGGATGACATGGCCGAGTTCCTTAAATGGAGTTCGAAGATCGATACCAATAACTGGCCACCGAACAAGGAGGGCTGAGCCATGCGCAGCGCCAACCCCTATCTGAAATTCCAATCCCAGGCCGTGGCCAAACCCTACTTCGTGTTTGCGCTGATGCTGTTCGTCGGCCAGGTGCTGTTCGGGCTGATCATGGGCCTGCAATACGTAATCGGCGATTTTCTGTTCCCGCTGATTCCTTTCAACGTGGCACGGATGGTTCACACCAATCTGCTGATCGTGTGGCTGCTGTTCGGCTTTATGGGAGCCGCGTATTACTTGGTGCCCGAAGAGGCCGACCGTGAACTGCACAGCCCCAAACTGGCGATCCTGCTGTTCTGGGTGTTCGCCGTGGCGGGGGTGCTGACCATTCTCGGCTACCTGCTGGTGCCGTATGCGGCGCTGGCCAAACTGACCCACAACGAACTGCTGCCGACCATGGGGCGTGAGTTTCTTGAGCAACCGACCATCACTAAAATGGGCATCGTGATGGTGTGCCTGGGCTTTCTCTACAACATCGGCATGACCCTGCTCAAAGGCCGCAAAACCACGGTCAGCCTGGTGATGATGACCGGTCTGATCGGCCTCGCGGTGTTCTTCCTGTTCTCCTTCTACAACCCCGGCAACCTGGCACGGGACAAGTTCTACTGGTGGTGGGTGGTGCATCTGTGGGTGGAAGGCGTGTGGGAATTGATCATGGGCTCGATGCTGGCGTTCGTGCTGATCAAGGTCACCGGGGTCGACCGCGAAGTGGTGGAAAAATGGCTGTACGTGATCATCGCCATGGCCTTGATCACCGGCATCATCGGCACCGGCCACCACTTTTTCTGGATCGGCGCACCGGAGGTGTGGCTGTGGGTCGGTTCGATCTTCTCGGCCCTGGAACCGCTGCCGTTCCTGGCGATGGTGATGTTCGCCTTCACCATGGTCAAACGCCGGCGGCGCCAGCACCCCAATCGCGCGGCGACGTTGTGGGCAAAGGGCACCACGGTCACGGCGTTTTTCGGCGCGGGTGTGTGGGGGTTCCTGCATACCCTGGCACCGGTCAACTTCTACACCCACGGCACTCAGCTCACGGCGGCTCACGGCCACCTGGCGTTCTTCGGCGCCTACGCCATGATCGTGATGACCTTGATCAGCTACGCCATGCCGCGCTTGCGCGGAATCGGTGAAGCGCCGGATGCGCGCTCGCAGACCGTCGAAGTGTGGGGCTTCTGGATGATGGTGCTGTCGATGGTGATGATCACGCTGTTCCTCACCGCCGCCGGCGCCGTGCAAGTGTGGTTGCAGCGCTGGCCGGTGGATGGCGTGGCACTGCCGTTCATGGCCACGGTGGAGCATCTGCGCCTGCTGTTCTGGGCCAGATTGGTTTGCGGCCTGGTGTTCCTGCTTGGGCTGCTCTGCTACCTGTACAGCTTCCGGCAACGCGCCCGGATGGCTGGAGCAGCGGTGCCGATCGTCTACTGAAAGTAACGCGATCCCAATGTGGGAGCAGATTTGTTGTAGTGAGCAGGCTTGCCCTGCGCTGGGCTGCGAAGCAGTCCCATTCCAGACGATGCGTTTCATCTGGTATACCGAGGCGCCTGGCTGGGGGCCGCTTCGCAGCCCAGCGCAGGGCAAGCCTGCTCACCACAGCGTCAGGTGTCAGTCTGTGGAATTTGTTTAGACACCTCTGCCCAGCTGCAGCCCCTCACACATTTGGATCCCGGCGTGCCCGTCGAATCCCCTAAGTTGGAGCCGATCCCATGGCCTTTACCCTGGAGCTGGAAGAGTGGGTCGGCAGTGTCTGGCATCGCTTTATCACTCGCCGTGCCCGCGTCGATTTCCCCCACGCGCGGGTCGATCTGGCCGACCGCCAGCGCAGCCTGGCGCTATTGTTCCGTGCCCTGGGCGGTGCCAGTGGGATCGCCCTGGAAGCCGCCAGCGAGCGCGACTTGCTGCTGCGTCGCAACCTGCTGATGCGCATCGCCGGCACCTGTAAGCAGGCGCCACTGGCCTGCTGCGATGGCAACCGCCTGCGCCTGCCGTCGAGCCTGGCGGTGTTCCCGACCGTCGCGTTGAACCTGGAGTTGTACCGCTGGCTGGCGCTGCTGGCCGCCCACGCCGGCCCCATGACCCATTGGGCCCGGGACAACCAACGCTGGACCTGGCTGCTGCTGCAACGCTACCCGGCGCTGCTGCCCGGCTACCAGCGCCTGGTGGAGGCGCATATCGCGTTGCGCCCCGACCCGGCCAGCCTCAATCGCGCTGAAGCCGCCCTGGAAAACGCCTTGCGCAAGGCCCTGCGCGAGCCGGGCAGTGTGCGCCAACTGCCCCGTAGCGAACGCGCCGCCTGGCCGTTGCCCTTATGGCTTTACCCGCCGTTGCACCTGGATTCGCCTCAAGCCCTGAACGGTGAAGATGACGACGGCGACGACTTCGCCACCCCGCCCGGCGAGCAGCAGGGCGCGCCCAAGCGTGCCAGCCGTGTGGACGATCACAGTCGCGACGGTGGCCTGCTGGTGGTGCGCCTGGAGAACCTGTTCAGTTGGAGCGAACACGTCGAGCTTGATCGCTGGTCCGATGACAGCCACGACCCCGACGCCGCCCGTGTCGCCGAGGACCTCGACCACTTGAGCCTGTCGCGCCAGCGCGTGCGCAAGAGCGGCGGCCTCAAGCTGCACCTGGACCTGCCGCCGGCGGATGTGGATGACATTCCCTTGGGGGAGGGCATCAAACTGCCCGAATGGGACTACCGCCGCCAGTGCCTGCAAGACGGCTTCGTCAATCTGCAAACGATGCAACCGCGCGACGCCCAGCCGCAGCCCTTGCCGCCGCGTCTACACGCCGAGGCTCGGCGCCTGCGCCAGCAATTTATGCGCCTGCGCACCGACCGCCAGTGGCAGCGCCAGCAAGCCCAAGGCAGTGAGTTGGACTTGCAGGCCTGGCTGGATTTTCACGTCGAGCGTCAGCACGGCGCGTGCGCCGAACGGGGTCTGTTCCTGGAGCAGCGTCACCATCATCGCGACCTCGCGTGCTTGCTGCTGGCGGACGTGTCGATGTCCACCGATGCGCACCTGAACGACGAGCAAACCGTGATCGACGTGATCCGCGACAGCCTGCTGCTGTTCGGCGAAAGCCTGGCGGGGGCGGGGGATCGTTTTGCGCTGTATGGGTTTTCATCCCTGCGTCGCCATCAGGTGCGTTTGCAACAGCTCAAAAGTTTTGCGCAACCCTACGGCGACCACACCCGCGGCGCGATCCAAGCGCTCAAGCCCGGGTACTACACGCGCATGGGCGCGGCCATTCGCCAAGCGACCCAGTTGCTCGGGGCCTGCACCCAACGGCGCAAATTGCTGTTGCTGTTGACCGACGGTAAGCCCAATGACCTGGACCTGTATGAAGGACGCTACGGCGTCGAAGACACCCGTCAGGCGGTGTTGGAGGCGCGGCTCCAGGGGTTGATCCCGTTCTGTATCACCATCGACAAACAGGCCGGCGACTACCTGCCGTACATGTTCGGTGCCCATGGCTTTACCCTGATCCGCCAACCCGGCCAGTTGCCCCAGCGCTTACCGCAGCTGTACCGGCAATTGACCGAACGTCAGTAGATGTCCCGTGGCAGCCAGAAGAACATGGCGATGCAAAACAACGTGAGGCCCACGCAGAACCATTGGAAGCGGCTCAGTCGGCGGGCCATGCCGCTGGCCTCGGACGCCGGCAGCGGCATGCCGCAGCCTTCGCAGGTATCGCGCTCCAGCGCGTTGCGCCGTTGGCAATACAGGCAGGTTTTCACTCGAATTGCTCCAGGCGCGCACGGTCGAGAATGGTGATCTGGCGACCGTCCTGAGTGATGATATGTTCGTCGATCAAGCGCCGGATAATCCGCGAAAACGTCTCCGGCTGGATCGACAGGTGCCCGGCGATCAACTGCTTGGCCATCGGCAGTTCAAAGCGGCTGTCACCGCCGTGCAAGTGCATCAGTTGCGTCAGCAGATAGCGCACCACACGGTGCGTAGCGTTTTTCAGCGACAGGGTTTCGATCTCGTTGACCCGCTGGTGCAGACGCATGCACAGCTTGCCGAGCAGGGCAAAGGTCAGGCGGCTGTTGCTGTGCAACAGGCGCATATAGGTGGCGTTGGACAACCGGTACAACTGGGTCGGGCACACCGCTTCAGCGCAGGCCACATAGTTGGGAGTGTCCATCAGCATCATCGCCTCGGCGAAGGTCTGTCGCTCGCCGATCACCTCAAAGACCTTCTCCTGGCCATCCGGGGTCAGGCGGTAGATCTTCACCGCGCCGGCAATCACGAAATAAAACGCCTCGGCCGGCTCGCCCTGGCGGAACAACGGCTCGCCTTTGTCTACGCTGAGCAACTGACTGCTGCTCATCAAGTCGTCCAGTTCCTCCTCATTCAGCGGTTCGAACAGGTGGTGGCTGCGCAGGATCTGGTGATGCACGCGATGCAATACCCGGCCTGGCTCCTTGAAAATCAGCGGGGCGTTCACACCAACACCAGGGACACGCCGCTTGCCGCAGCGAGCATGGAGCCAAGGATCACAAACCAGGCGAGGGGGACGTAGGCGTTTTTCATCGTGGCTCCACGGTGATAGTCAATATTGGCGTAGCGCAAGCGTACGCGCGATGGCCGGGCCGCGACTTGATCTACGACAAGGGCAACGCATGGCCATCGGCGCAACATCGTCACAGTCCTGAAGGGAGACCCTGTTATGCAAGTGCTCGATCGGCGCAAGGCCTTGTCGATTACCCCGTTGTTTCGCCTGGCTTTCCGGCCATTTTTCCTCGGCGCCTGCCTGTTGGCCGCGTTGGTTATCCCGTTATGGCTGCTGGCCCTGGGCGGGCAAACGGGGGCCTGGCAGCCAGCCGGCGGTTGGCTGGCCTGGCATCGGCATGAACTGCTGTTCGGCTTTGGCCTGGCGATCATCGCCGGGTTCTTGCTCACGGCCGTGCAGACTTGGACCGGCCGCCCGGGGCTCAGCGGCGGCGCCTTGCAGGGGCTGGCGGCGTTGTGGCTGGCGGCGCGCATCGGTTGGCTGCTGGATTTGCCCTGGCCGGTGCTCACACTGCTGGAACTGGCGTTCCCGCTGGCCGTTGCCGGGGTGATGGGCTGGACCCTTTGGCAAGTGCGGCAGTCGCGCAATTACCCGGTGGTGCTGGTGCTGGCGCTGTTGGCCGTGGCGGACGGGCTGTCACTGTATGGGCTGTGGCGCCAGGACGAAGGCTGGCAGCGCCAGTCGGTGTTGACCGGCGTGTGGCTGGTGGCGGCGATGATGGGCTTGATCGGTGGGCGGGTGATTCCGTTCTTCACCCAGCGCGGTGTGGGCCGCGTCGAAGCGGTCAAGCCGTGGCCGTGGCTGGACCGTCTGTTGCTCGGCGGCTCGTTGCTGGTGGCGGTGTTGTATGCCGTGGGGTTGGCGCTGTCGGCCAGCCGCTGGACCGGCGTGCTGTTCGCCGCGCTGGCGGCGGGGCATGGGGTGCGTCTGTTGCGCTGGCATGACCGGGGTCTGTGGCGGGTGCCGCTGCTGTGGTCGTTGCACCTGGCGTATGCCTGGCTGGCGGTGGCGTGCCTGGGCATGGCGCTGTGGCATTTCGGCGCGCCGCTCAACCCCAGCCTGGCGGTGCACGCCTTGACGGTGGGCGCCATGGGCGGGCTGATTCTGGCGATGATCGCCCGCGTCAGCCTTGGTCACACCGGCCGGCCCTTGCAGCCGCCCAGCGGCATGACCCTGGCCTTTGTACTGCTGAACCTGGCCGCTGTCTGCCGCGTGCTGCTGGTATTGGTGTGGCCGCTCGCCGCGCTGTGGCTGGCGGCGGTCTGCTGGACCGTCGGACTCGGCCTGTACCTGTGGCGCTACGGCCCGATGCTGTGCCGCCCACGTGTCGATGGCCATCCCGGTTAGGAGAACGCAATGCTCTACTCTGGCTTACTGATCGTGCATCTGCTGGCGGCCATCGCCTTTATCGGCACGCTGTTTTTTGAAGTGGTGATCTGGCACAGCGCGCGCCAAGAGCTGGCATGGTCGGCGCAGTTCACCTCGGACCACGCCATCGCCCGGCGCGCGCGGCGGGTGCTGCATGCCGTGGTGGTGGTGCTGTACGGCGCCGGTATCGGCTTGGCCTGGCATTACCGCGGGGTGTTCAGCGTGCCGTGGGGCAGCCATTTTGCCGCGTTGCTGAGCCTCAAGATCGTGCTGGCCCTGAGCATCATCGGCCACTACGTGTGGCTGGCCTATCTGCTCAGTCATCAGCGCTTGAGCCCCCGGCGTGCGACGTGGATCCGCCGCAGCATCCTGGGGCATATGGTGCTGATCGTAGTACTGGCCAAACTTATGGTGCGCTGATCAGACGTATCGGTCGCCCCATGCGGCGTCATGCCACGGGCGAATGTTGATCGTGATCAAGGGATAAAGCCGCGGCAGTTCCCACACTGTGGCGAACTTTCCGGAGGACCGCGCCATGCCCCTGTCCCTTGCACAATTGCGCCGTAACTACACCCTGTATGGTCTGCGGGACGAAGCCGCGCAGGCCGACCCTATCGAGCTGTTCGGCCAATGGCTGAGCCAGGCGCGCAAGACCGAAGTGCCGCCCGCCGAGGCCAACAGCATGGCCCTGGCCACCGTCGACAGCCAAGGGCATGCCCACTGCCGCATCCTGCTGCTCAAGGGTTTTAGTGCCGAGGGGTTTTTCTTTTTCTGCAATTACCAGAGTGCCAAGGGGCAGGAATTGGCGAGCAACCCCCATGCGGCCATGACGTTTTTCTGGCCGGGGCTGGAGCGTCAGGTACGCATAGAAGGGCCGGTGGTGCGCGCCGATACGCAGCTGTCCGACGACTATTTCGACGCGCGTCCGGCCGCCAGCCAGTTGGGCGCCTGGGCCTCGCCCCAAAGCCAGCCTCTGGCCCATCGCAGCGAGCTGGAAGGCCGCCTGCGCGAAGTCACCGAGCGCTTCGCCGGGCGCCAACCGCCACGCCCCGAGCACTGGGGCGGCTACTGCCTGCAACCGCAACGCATCGAGTTCTGGCAAGGCCGCCCCGACCGCCTGCATGACCGCCTCGACTACCGCCTGCACGCGGGCACCTGGCAGCACACGCGCCTGGCCCCCTGACCGGCATACCTCCTTGGAGGAATAGGCCCTGCGCTCATTGCGGCGCAGGCTGACGCTCACTTTTCAATGCCTGGAGCCTGGATCATGGCCCATTTGACCCAACGGGATTTTGTCCCTCTGAACATCGCCGTGCTGACCATCAGCGACACGCGCACCCTCGCCACCGACACCTCAGGCCAGACCCTGGTGGACCGTCTGCAAGGCGCCGGTCATGTGCTGGTCGACCGTGGCCTGGTGATCGATGACATCTACCAGATCCGCGCGCAGGTATCGCTGTGGATCGCCGACCCTGACGTGCAGGTGGTGCTGATGACCGGCGGCACCGGTTTTACCGCCCGTGACAACACGCCCCAGGCGGTGGCGCCATTGCTCGATAAACAGGTCGACGGCTTCGGCGAGCTGTTCCGCCAGGTGTCCCTGGCCGAAATCGGCACCTCGACCCTGCAATCGCGCGCACTGGCCGGCCTCAGTAACGGCGTGCTGGTGTGCTGCATGCCGGGCTCGCCAGGCGCGTGCCGCACCGCTTGGGACCAGATCCTCGCGGGCCAGTTGGACAGCCGCACCGGCCCGTGCAATTTCGTGCCGCACCTCAAGGCCCAGGCCAACCAGAACGTGGCGGCCTGCGGGGCGCGCTTATGAGCGCCTCGGTGTGCGACGCCGGGCACCTGATGCCGGTGGACGACGCCATTGCCCAATTGCTGGCCCAGGCGCCGCCGCCACCGGCGACCCAGGTGATCGGTCTGTCTGAAGCCCTGGGCCGAGTGGTGGCCGAGGACGTGTTTTCGCCCCTGGATTTGCCGAGTTGGGACAACAGCGCCATGGACGGCTATGCCCTGCGCGCCGCAGATGTGCCGGCCGAAGGCGGCTATCTGCTGGTGGCCGGGCGCGTGGCCGCTGGGCAAAGTCGTCAGCAAAGCCTGGAGGCGGGGGAGGCGGTGCGCATCTTTACCGGTGCGCCGTTGCCGCCCGGGGCCGACAGCGTGGTGCCCCAGGAGCGCTGCCGCGTGTATGCGCAGCGCGTGTGGTGCCCGCCGGTACGCCTGGGTGAGCACGTGCGCAAACAGGGCGAAGAACTACGCCGTGGCGCCACGTTGATCAGTGCCGGGCAACGCCTGCGCGCCCAGGAAATCGGCTTGCTGGCCTCGGCCGGTATCCCGCGGGTAAAAGTCTATCGGCCGTTGCGCGTATGCCTGCTCAGCAGCGGCAACGAATTGCGTGAACCCGGCGAGACCCTGGTCCCTGGGCAGATCTACAACAGCAACCGCCATTGCCTCGCGGCGCTGCTGCGCGGCTGGGGCGTGGACGTGCATGACTATGGCGTGATGGCCGACCAATTGGCGGCCAGTCGCGATGCCCTGGCGCTGGCCTCGTCGGAGTGCGACCTGCTGTTGACCTCGGCCGGGGTGTCGGTGGGCGAGGAGGATCACCTCAAACAGGCCATCGAAGCCCTGGGCCAGGTGAATTTCTGGCGCCTGGCGATCCAGCCCGGCAAGCCGCTGGCTTTCGGCACCGTGGCGGGCAAGCCCTGGTTGGGGCTGCCGGGTAACCCGTCGGCGGCGCTGATCACCGCGTTGGTGGTGCTGCGCCCGTTTCTGCTACGGGCCCAGGGCATGACACAGGTACTGCCCACCCCGGTGCAGGTGCCGGCGGGGTTCGAATGGCCCCATCCCAACCAGCGTCGTCAGTACCTGCGCGCCCGCCTGGACAGCGATGCGCACGGGCAATTGCGCGTGACCGTGCATCCGCAGCAAAGCTCGGCGATGTTGTCGGCCGCGTGCTGGGCCGACGGCCTGGCCATTGTCGAACGCGAACAGCGGGTGGTCAGGGACGACCCGGTGGCCTTCTTGTCTTTCACTGAATTCCTGTGAGGAACCCCCATGCAACTGGTTTGCCCGGCAGGCAACTTGCCTGCGCTCAAAGCGGCGGTGCGCCAAGGCGCCGACGCGGTGTACGTCGGTTTTCGCGATGACACCAATGCCCGACATTTCGCCGGGCTGAACATGGACGACAAGCAGTTCGACGGCGCCGTCGCGTTTATCCGTCAGCACCAGCGCAAGCTCTATGTGGCGGTCAATACCTATCCGCAGCCGAAGATCTGGGCGCGCTGGCAACGCGCCGTGGATCGCGCCGCCGACCATGGCGTGGACGCGCTGATCGCCGCTGACCCCGGGGTGCTCGACTATGCCCACCGGCACCATCCGCAGATGGCGTTGCACCTGTCGGTACAAGGCTCGGCCACCCACGGCGCGGCGTTGAAGTTCTACGCCGAGCGCTATGACATCCGCCGCGCCGTGCTGCCCCGCGTGCTGTCCCTGGCCCAGGTCAAGCAGGTGGCCGCCAGCAGCCCGGTGCCCATCGAAGTGTTCGGCTTCGGCAGCCTGTGCATCATGGCCGAGGGGCGCTGCCATTTGTCTTCCTACATCACCGGCGAGTCGCCCAACCTGTGCGGCGTGTGTTCGCCGGCCAAAGCGGTGCGCTGGAGCGAGGACGCCGATGGCCTCAGCGCGCGCCTGAGCGATGTGCTGATCGATCGCTACACCGCCGATGAACCGGCTGGTTACCCGACCCTGTGCAAGGGCCGCTTCCTAGTGGAGGGCAAGCGCTTCCACGCCCTGGAGGAGCCCACCAGCCTGGACACCCTGGACCTGTTGCCCGAACTCAGTGCCATGGGGGTGGCGGCCATCAAGATCGAAGGCCGGCAACGCAGCCCGGCCTATGTGGAGCAAGTCACCCGAGTCTGGCGCGCCGCGCTGGACGCCCACTGCCTTGCGCCCGCCCGTTTTGCGGTGCAGGACCAGTGGCGCCAGGTGTTGGCCGGGTTATCCGAAGGCAGCCAGACCACCCTGGGCGCCTACCACCGTGCATGGCAATAAGGAGCGCTTGATGAAACTCAGCCTCGGACCGGTGCTGTTTTACTGGGACAAAGACCACTTGGGTCGTTTCTATTCGGACATGGCCGGCTTGCCCCTGGACGTGATCTACCTGGGGGAAACCGTGTGCGCCAAGCGCCGCGCCATGTCCCTCGACCATTGGCTGGGCCTGGGCCGCGAGTTGCAGGCCTGCACCTCGGCACAGATCGTGTTGTCGAGCCTGACCCTGATCGAGGCCGCCTCCGAACTGTCGAGCCTGCGCCGCCTGTGCGACAACGGCGAGCTGCTGGTGGAAGCCAACGACATGGGCGCGGTGCAGATGCTGGTGGAACGCAAGTTGCCCTTTGTCGGCGGCCCGGCGCTCAACCTCTACAACGGCCACGCCCTGGTGCAACTGCTTGACGCCGGTATGCAGCGCTGGGTGCCGCCAGTGGAGTGCTCCCAGGATCTGATCGCCGATGTGCTGGAGCAGGTACGCGAATTGGGGCGGCCATTGCCCGAAGTGGAAATCTTCGCCTACGGCCATCTGCCCCTGGCCTATTCGGCACGCTGCTTTACCGCCCGCGCGGAAAACCGGCCGAAGGATGACTGCCGCTTCTGCTGCCTCAACTACCCCGACGGCATGCCCCTGACCAGTCAGGAAGGCCAGGCACTGTTTACCCTCAATGGCATTCAGACGATGTCGGCCGAGGTCACCAACCTGTTGGCCGACTACGCCGGGTTGGTGCAGTGCGGCGCCGATCTGCTGCGGTTGAGCCCACGGGCCGAGGGCATGGTGGGCATCGTCAAAGCCTTCGACCAGGTGCGCCACGGCGCCACGCCGCCGCTGTATGTGGATGGCTGCAACGGTTACTGGCATGGCCAAGCGGGCATGCTGCGCGTCGAGGAGGTGGGCCTGTGCTGAAGCGTAAAGTGTGGTTGCTCAAAGGCGCTGACCGTCTGTTGCCGTTGCTGCGGCATGTGCCGTTCACGGTGCAGCGCCACGCCCTGCAACAAACCCTCAACCGCTGCCTGGCCGAACCGCTGCGCGACGGTGGGTTCGACCTGCTGCGTGGGCGCTGGCTGTGCCTGCGCATTCCCGACCTGGGACTATGCTGGTACCTGACCCTCGCGCGGGACGGCTTGCGCATCGCCGAAAAAGCCGAGGCCCAGGTGAGCATCAGCGGCAACTGGCGGGAGTTCTTGTTGCTGGCCAGCCGGCAGGAGGACCCGGATACGCTGTTCTTCCGGCGCCGGCTAGTGATCGAAGGCGATACCGAGTTGGGCTTAGGCGTCAAGAACCTGATCGACAGCCTGGACCCGGACGTCTTGCCGGCTTGGCTGTGGCGCAGCCTGGAGCGGATGGGGAGGGGGGTGGTTGAACGTCAGCCGGCCTGATACCCCATCAACTGTTCTTCGCTCAAGATGCGGATGGTGCGCCGTTGGACTTCGATCAACCCACCCTCCACCAGCCGATGCAGAATCCTTGAAAAGGTCTCCGGCTGGATCCCCAGCTTGGACGCCACCAGGCGCTTGGGTACCTGCAACACCACCTCGCCGCTGACAGCATTGCGCTCCTGGAACAGAAAATTGATCACCCGGCGGCTGGCGTTGGCCAGGGTCAAGGTGTCGATGTCCTTGAGGCGCTGATGCAGGTGGATGCTCATGCTGCCCAGAATTGCCAGGCAGATCTTCGGCTGATCCTCCAGCGCGCGCCGGTAGTGTTGGCCTTCGATGCTCACCAGCACGCTGTCCTTGAGCGCCGTGGCGCTTACCGGATACGCCTTGGCCGCAGTGAACAGCAGCGCTTCGGCGAACGTCTGACCGGGTTGGATCACCTCCACCAGGTGTTCCTGGCCTTCATCGGTGACCCGATGCAGCTTGATCTGCCCACTGACCAGCAGGAAGAACCGTTCGGCCGCGTCACCTTGATGCAGCAGCGGAGTGTGACCGGGCACGCGCTTGAGATTGGCCAGGGTGCAGACATCCTGGAAGGTTTTTTCCGGGAGCTGGCTGAACAGGTGGTGCCGACGCAGGGTCAGGACGATATGGGGATGAGTGAGCATGTTTGGGCCTCCACAAAGGGCTAGCGTAGGGCGCTTGAGCCGGTGTGGATATGCCTCTGTCGGTGTACCTCTGTGGTCTGAACTGCTGCTATCGGGGGCAAGCCCCCTCCCACATTCCGACCGCACCGGCTATCAGATGTGGGAGGGGGCTTGCCCCCGATAACGGAGTATCAGCCCCGGACAGTATCAACCCGCCTGCCGCAAATGCTCCATCGCCCATACCGCCGCTTCCACCCGCGAGCGCAAGCCCAATTTATGCAGCAGGTTCTTCACATGCACCTTCACCGTGCCCTCGGTGATGCCCAACTTATGCCCGATTACCTTGTTGCTGTAGCCACCGGCGATGGTCTTGAGCACTTGCCGCTCCCGTTCGGTCAACTCCACCGCCGCATGGGGCTGGGGTGAGCGCAACGCCTGGGCCAGCACCCGAGTCAGGCCGGGGCTGATCACCAGGGCGCCGTTCAACGCATCGCGGATGTATTCCACCACCAGTTCCGGCTCCATGTCCTTGAGCAGGTAGCCGTTGGCATCCAGGCGCAGCGCGTCGCGGATGTCGTCTTCGGCGTCGGACACGGTAAACAGCAGCACCTTGCCCGCATAGTCCATGGCGCGCAGGCGGCGTAGGGTTTCCAGGCCGTTCATGTGCGGCATGTTGTTGTCCAGCAGCACCAGGTCCGGTTGCAGGCTGTCGATAAGGTCGAGGGCTTCCTGGCCATTGCCGGCTTCGCCGACCACCCGCAGGTCGTCTTCCAGCTCAAGCATTTGGCGCATGCCGTGGCGCATCATCGGATGGTCGTCCACCAGCAGAAGGGTATGGCGTGGGAGGCTGTTCATGAGGCAGTGCTCGCTAAAGAGTGGCCGAGGAATTCCGGCCGGAAACCCAGGTGCACCCGGGTGCCCTGGGGCTCACGCGGGCTGATATCGAGTTGGCCGTGCAGGCTGCGGGCGCGCTCGTCCATGATGGTCAGGCCGTGGTGTTCGCGCCGGTCAACCTCGCCGCTGAAGCCGCGACCGTCGTCTTCGATGCTCAAACTGACGGTCTCACCGACCTGGCGCAGTTGCAGCCAGGCGTTTTGCGCATGGGCGTGGCGCAAGCAGTTGGATAGTGCCTCGCGGGTGATCTGCAACACATGGATCTGCTCGCTGGCCGACAGTTGGAAGGCCAGGGCATCCACATGCAGATGCACCTGGAATTCACCGCGCCGCGAGAACTCTTCGGCGGTCTCCGACAGCTCCTGCACCAGCCCGGCATCGTGAATCTGCAGGCGGAACGTGGTGAGCAGTTCGCGCAGTTGGCGGTAGGCGTTGTTTAGCCCCTCGCGCAGTTCGGCGGTGACGGTGGCCAGGGTTTCCACCGGTTCGCCACGGCGGATCAGCGTCTGCATACGGCTGACTTGCAGCTTCATGTACGACAGCGCCTGGGCCAGGGAATCGTGCAGTTCACGGGCAATGATGGTGCGCTCGTCCAACAGCAGCAGGCGGTGGTCCTGCTCGCGCTGGCGTTTGAGGGACAGCGAGGTGCCGATCAAGTTGGCCAGGGCCTGGATCAGTTGTTTTTCCCAGTCCTGGGGCGCGTGGCCGTCGAGGAAATGCGCCTTGAGTTCGCCCAGTTCCGAGCCCTGGTTGCTGATGCTGAAAATCTGCGGCGGCGCCACTTTGTGTTTCTGGCAGCTGGCGCAATCGCCGATGGCGCACACATTGCGGCTGTCGCCACCGTGCAGGGCCAGTATCTGCTGGGCCGGCGCGAGAAAGTGGCCTTGCAGGCACAACGACAGACGCAGCCCCGGCAGGCGCTGCTGGAAGCGCCGGATCAATTCGTCCAGCCCTTCGGCGTTGGCCAGGCGCGTGGCCAGGCTACGGCTGCTCTGGTACAGCAGCTCCAACGCGGCGTTGGCCTGTTGCAGGTTGAGGGTCTTGAGCTGCACCTGGGTTTCGAGGGTGCGATGGGAGGCTTCGATGGTCTCAGCCATGGCGTTGAAGCTCAGGGCCAGTTGCCCCAGTTCGTCTTCGGAGCGGTGGTTGACGCGGGTTTTGAAATCGCCGTCGCGAAAGCGTCGGGTGGCGTGCACTAGTTCTTCCAACGGGTTGACCACACCGTATTGCAGTTCATACAGGCCGATCAGCAGGATGATCAAGGTGCTGAACAGTGCCAGGCCCTGAATGCCTTGCTGCCAGCCTTGCTTCTGTTCGCTTTGTTGCTGCAACAGGCTGACGAAGTGGTTCAGTTGCTCGACGAACGCCGGGGCATTGAACTGGAAAAACGCCGCGTCGCCGCGTATCAGCGCTGGGCGCAGCGCGTCGTGCCAGCGCTGCTGGATCTGCTGGTAACTCTGCAACAGCGCGCTGCGTGGGCCGTCTTCCAGCACGGCTTTGAGGGATTGGCTGTCGAGGCGGCTTTGCAGGCTGCGCGCGATCGCGTCAACTTCGTCGGCCGGCGCGGCGGCGGCGAGTTTCCAGCTCAGGTGGTAGGTCTCCATGCGTACTGAGCCTGCGGTATTGATCGCGGCCGCGTCGCCCTGGCTGAACCAGGCGATCAGCCCGGCACTCAGGGAGCTGGACAGGGCCAGGATGGCGATCAGGATAACGGCCAGGCCGGCGCGGGCGGGCAGGGAGCTGCGCAGCCAGTCAAGCATGGCGGCGTAATCGAAACAGGCGAAGGGGCAGCATAGTCGCACCAGGCATGGAAAAAAGGACTGAACACAGCCTTCCCTGGCGGACTACCTCTAAAGAATTGCCGGCGAACCCTCCCACGGATAAAAGCCGGCACAAGAGACCAATCCATTGATAAATAAAGGCTTTCTCTTGTTGTTAGGTCTACCTCCTTGGAGGTAGGCGCTGCCAGCATAGCCCTATACCCCCCAGGCGGACGTTGACCTGAGTCAAGTTCCACGGGGGTGTCGCCCCTAATCTGCGCCCATGAAATCACTTTCTGGAGCGCATACCGTGACTCAATCCCGTATGAGACAGGGCCTGGTGCTGGGCATGAGCACCTTGGCCTTCACCGTCTGCTTTATGGTGTGGATGATGTTCGCCGTGCTCGGCGTGCCCATCAAAGAACTGCTGGAACTCAACGAAACTCAATTCGGCCTGCTGGCGGCGACTCCGGTGTTGACCGGTTCGCTGGTGCGCCTGCCCCTGGGCTTGCTCACTGACCGTTTCGGCGGGCGCATTGTGTTTTTCCTGTTGATGCTGACCTGCGTGTTGCCGCTGTACCTGATCACGTACGCCAGCGCTTATTGGCAGTTCCTGGTGCTGGGGTTGTTTGTCGGCCTGGCCGGCGGTTCGTTTTCGGTGGGCATCGCCTACGTCGCCAAGTGGTTCGACAAAGACAACCAGGGCTTTGCCATGGGCGTGTTTGGCGCCGGCAATGCCGGGGCGGCGGTCACCAAGTTTCTCGCCCCCGCGCTGATCGCCCTGGGCACCTGGCACCTGGTGCCCAAAGTGTTCAGCGCCATCCTGTTTATCACCGCGCTGCTGTTCTGGTTTCTCACCAGCGAGAACAAGAGCCACCGCAGCGTCGGCGGCGCCACCCTGCGCCAGCAGTTGCAGTGCCTGAAAGACCCGGCCGTGTGGCGCTACTGCCAGTACTACTCGATTGTGTTCGGCGGCTACGTGGCACTGGCCCTGTGGGTGACCAAGTACTACGTGCAGGAATACGGCTTCAGCCTGCAAAGCGCGGCGCTGCTGGCCGCCTGTTTCTCGCTGCCTGGCGGCGTGCTGCGCGCGGTGGGCGGTTGGATGTCCGACCGCTGGGGCGCCCAGAGCGTGACTTGGTGGGTGCTGTGGGTGAGCTGGATCTGCCTGTTCCTGCTCAGCTACCCGCAGACCCAACTGCAGGTGATGACCGTCAACGGCCCGCTGGATTTCCACATCGGCCTGAGCCCGACCCTGTTCACCGTACTGCTGTTTGTCATGGGCATCGCCTTCGCCTTCGGCAAAGCCTCGGTGTTCAAGTACATCGCCAATGACTACCCACAGAACATGGGCGCGGTGTCCGGCATCGTCGGCCTGGCCGGTGGCCTGGGTGGCTTTGTGCTGCCGATTCTGTTCGGCGCCCTGGTGGACCTCACCGGCGTGCGCTCGTCCTGCTTCATGTTGATGTACGGCGTGGTCTGGGTGTCCCTGACCTGGATGTACCTCAGCGAAATTCGCAAGCAACCGCTTTTGGGCAACACCGCCCAACGTCTCCAAGGAGAATGAACATGTCCATCGCGCAAAAGCCCGGGTCGGGCCCGGTGATCCATGACTGGCGCCCCGAAGACCCCGCCTTCTGGGGCGCCAGCGGCAAGAAGACCGCCACTCGCAACCTGTGGATCTCGATCCCCGCGCTGTTGCTGGCCTTCGCCGTGTGGATGGTGTGGAGCACGGTGATCGTGCGCCTCAATGCCATCGGCTTCAGTTTCAGCACCGATCAACTGTTCTGGCTGGCGGCCTTGCCGGGGCTGTCCGGCGCCACCTTGCGGGTGTTCTATTCGTTTATGGTGCCGATCTTCGGCGGCCGTCGCTGGACCGCCCTGAGCACCGCGTCGCTGCTGCTGCCGTCGCTGTGGATGGGCTTTGCGGTGCAAGACCCCAGCACCCCCTACAGCGTCTTTGTGCTGATCGCGCTGCTGTGCGGCTTCGGCGGCGGCAACTTTGCCTCCAGCATGTCCAACATCAGTTTCTTCTACCCCAAGGCCCAGCAGGGCACCGCGCTGGGCCTGAATGCCGGCCTGGGTAACCTGGGGGTGTCGGTGATGCAGTTCTGCGTGCCGCTGGTGATCACCTTTGGCGTGTTCGGCCTGATCGGCGGCCAACCCCAGACCCTGCCGGACGGCAGCCAATTGTGGCTGCAAAACGCAGGCTTCATCTGGGTGCCGTTTATCCTCACCGTCACTGTGGCGGCGTGGTTTGGCATGAATGACTTGTCCAGCGCGCGCGCCTCGTTCGCCGACCAGGCGGTGATTTTCAAGCGCAAGCACAACTGGCTGATGTGCTGGCTGTACCTGGCGACCTTCGGTTCGTTCATCGGCTTCTCGGCGGCGTTTCCGCTGCTGATCAAAACCTCGTTCCCCGACGTGGTGGCGCTGAAATTTGCCTTCCTCGGCCCGCTGGTCGGCGCCCTGGTGCGCCCACTCGGCGGCTGGCTGGCGGACAAACTCGGCGGCGCGCGAGTGACCCTGTGGAACTTCGTGCTGATGATCGCGATGGTGTTCGGCGTGCTGCACTTTCTGCCGCAGAACGGCGAGAGCGGCAACTTCTACGGCTTCCTCGGCATGTTCATGTTGCTGTTCATCACCACTGGCGTGGGCAACGGCTCCACCTTCCGCATGATCCCGGTGATCTTCCGCACTCAGCATGAAAAAGCCAGCGCCGGTAAATCTGCCGCCGAGCGCGAGCAGGCCCTGAAGGACGCCGGCAAAGAGTCCGCCGCCGTGCTGGGTTTCAGCTCGGCCATGGGCGCGTTCGGCGCGTTTTTCATTCCCAAATCCTTCGGCACGTCCATGGCCGCCACCGGCAGCCCGGCGATGGCCTTCTACATGTTTGTCGGTTTCTACCTGAGCTGCATTGTCGTGACCTGGTGGTGGTACGCCCGCAAAGGTTGCGCCACACCCTGCTGATCGACCACGAATTCGCGGGGCAACGCACCCCACGGCACGCCTGATGAGGAAAGCACCATGAGTCACTTACTGGATCAATTGCGGTTCTTCAACCGCAAGCAAAACGAATTCTCCGAGGGCCACGGCGAGACCCGCAAGGAGTCCCGCGACTGGGAAAACGTCTACCGCTCGCGCTGGCAGTACGACAAGATCGTGCGCTCCACCCATGGCGTGAACTGCACCGGTTCGTGCTCGTGGAAGATCTATGTGAAGAACGGCCTGATTACTTGGGAAACCCAGCAGACCGACTACCCGCGCACCCGCAACGACCTGCCCAACCACGAGCCCCGCGGCTGCCCGCGCGGCGCCAGCTACAGCTGGTACATCTACAGCGCCAACCGCCTCAAGTACCCGAAGATCCGCAAGCCGCTGCTCAAGTTGTGGCGTGAAGCGCGCCTGACCCTGCCACCGGTCGAGGCGTGGGCGAGCATCGTCGAGGACAAGGCCAAGGCCGACTCGTACAAAAGCAAGCGCGGCATGGGCGGTTTCATCCGCTCGAACTGGGAGGAGGTCAACGAGATCATCGCCGCCTCCAACGTCTACACCATCAAGCAATACGGCCCTGACCGTATCGTCGGCTTTTCGCCGATCCCGGCCATGTCCATGGTCAGCTATGCCGCCGGTTCGCGTTACCTGTCGCTGCTGGGCGGGGTGTGCCTGAGCTTCTACGACTGGTACTGCGACCTGCCACCGGCCTCGCCGATGGTGTGGGGCGAGCAGACCGACGTGCCCGAATCGGCCGACTGGTACAACTCCAACTACATCATCGCCTGGGGTTCCAACGTCCCGCAGACCCGCACCCCCGACGCGCACTTTTTCACCGAGGTGCGCTACAAGGGCACCAAGACCGTGGCTATCACCCCGGACTATTCGGAGGTGGCCAAGCTCACCGACCTGTGGCTCAACCCCAAACAAGGCACCGACGCCGCCCTGGCCCAGGCGTTCAACCATGTGATCTTCAAAGAATTTCACCTGGACAAGCCGAGCGCCTACTTCACCGACTACGCCAAGCGTTACACCGACCTGCCGGTGCTGGTGATGCTCAAGCCCATGAGCGGCTTCGCGCCGGGCGCGGGCTTCCAGCCGGATCGTTTCCTGCGCGCCTCGGACCTCACCGGCAACCTCGGCCAGGACAACAACCCGGAATGGAAAACCATCGCCCTCGACGCGAGCGGCGAGCTGGTCTCGCCACAAGGCGCCATCGGCTACCGCTGGGGCGAGAAGGGCAAGTGGAACATCCTCGCCAAAGAGGGCGGTGAAGGCCGCGCCATCGACCTCAAGCTCAGCCTGATCGGTGACGACGTGGCCGAAGTCGCGTTCCCGTACTTTGCCGGCGAAGCCCACGAGCATTTCCAGCATGTGGCCGGCGACGCCGTGCAGTTCCGTCGCGTACCGGTACACAGCGTGACCCTGGCCGACGGCAGCGTTGCCAAGGTCGCCACCGTGTTCGACCTGTCGGCGGCCAACCTGGCCATCGACCGTGGCCTGGGCGGCAGCAATGTGGCCAAGGACTACAACGACGCCAGCGTACCGGGCACCCCCGCGTGGCAGGAAGCGATCACCGGGGTCAGCCGCGAGAAAGCCATCCAGATCGCCCGTGAGTTCGCCGACAACGCCGACAAAACCCGTGGGCGTTCGATGATCATCGTCGGCGCAGCGATGAACCACTGGTACCACATGGACATGAACTACCGCGGGCTGATCAATATGCTCATGCTCTGCGGTTGCGTCGGCCAGACCGGCGGCGGCTGGGCCCACTATGTCGGCCAGGAAAAACTGCGCCCGCAATGCGGCTGGCTGCCCCTGGCCTTCGGCCTGGACTGGAGCCGCCCGCCACGCCAGATGAACGGCACCAGCTTCTTCTACGGCCACAGCTCCCAGTGGCGGCACGAGAAGATGAACATGCACGACGTGCTCTCGCCCCTGGCCGACAAAGCCCAGTTCCCCACCCATGCCTTGGACTACAACATCCGCGCCGAACGCGCCGGCTGGTTGCCCAGCGCGCCACAGCTCAACACCAACCCGCTGCACATTTGCCGTGACGCCGCCGCCGTCGGCATGGACCCCAAAGACTATGTGGTCAAGTCCTGGCAGGACGGCAGCCTGCGCTTTGCCTGCGAGCAGCCGGACAGCCCGGTGAACTTCCCGCGCAACATGTTTATCTGGCGCTCCAACCTGCTCGGGTCCTCAGGCAAGGGCCACGAGTACATGCTCAAGTACCTGCTGGGCACCAAGAACGGCGTGATGAACGAAGACATCGGGTTTGGCGGCGAAAGCAAGCCCACCGAAGCCGAGTGGGTCGACGACGGCGCCATCGGCAAGCTGGATCTGGTGACCACTTTGGATTTCCGCATGTCGTCCACCTGCGTGTATTCCGACATCGTCCTGCCGACCGCCACCTGGTACGAAAAAGACGACATGAACACCTCGGACATGCACCCGTTTATCCACCCCTTGTCGGCAGCCATCGACCCGGCGTGGGAGTCGCGTTCGGACTGGGAAATCTACAAAGGCATCGCCAAGGCGTTCTCGGCCATGGCCGTCGGGCACCTGGGTGTCGAGCAAGACCTGGTGACCGTACCGCTGATGCACGACAGCGTCGGCGAGCTGGCCCAGCCGTTTGGCGGCACCGACTGGAAAAGCGCCGGGGTGGCACCGGTGCCGGGCAAGAACGCGCCGAACATGGCGGTGGTGGAGCGCGACTACCCGAATATCTATAAGAAATTCACGTCCCTGGGCCCGATGCTGGAAAAGCTCGGCAACGGCGGCAAGGGCATCAACTGGAACACCGACGATGAAGTGGCGTTTCTGGGTGAGCTGAACCACCACGAAGGCGACGCCGGCGTCAGTCACGGCCGGCCGAAGATCGACACGGCTATCGACGCGGCCGAGGTGATTCTGTCATTGGCCCCGGAAACCAACGGCCATGTGGCAGTCAAGGCCTGGGCGGCGCTGTCGGAATTCACCGGTATCGACCACAGCCACCTGGCCCTGCCCAAGGCCCACGAAGCGATCCGCTTCCGCGATATCCAGGCGCAGCCGCGCAAGATCATCTCCAGCCCTACCTGGTCGGGCCTGGAAGACGAGCATGTGAGCTACAACGCCGGCTACACCAACGTGCATGAAAACATCCCATGGCGCACCATCACCGGCCGCCAGCAGTTCTACCAGGATCACCCGTGGATGCAGGCCTTCGGCGAGCAGCTGATGAGCTACCGGCCACCGGTCAACACCCGCACCATCGCCGGCGTGAAAGGCAAGCGCAGCAATGGCGAAACCGAGATCGTGCTGAACTGGATCACCCCGCACCAGAAGTGGGGCATCCACAGCACCTACAGCGACAACCTGCTGATGCTGACCCTGAGCCGTGGCGGCCCGATTGTGTGGCTCTCGGAAGTCGACGCCCAGCGCGCCGGCATCGAGGACAACGACTGGATCGAATGCTTCAACGTCAACGGTGCCTTGACCGCCCGCGCGGTGGTCAGCCAGCGCGTCAAGGAAGGCATGGTGATGATGTACCACGCCCAGGAACGCATCGTGAACGTGCCGGGTTCGGAAACCACCAAGACCCGTGGCGGCCACCACAACTCGGTGACCCGCGTGGTGCTCAAGCCGACCCACATGATCGGCGGCTACGCCCAGCAAGCCTACGGTTTCAACTATTACGGCACGGTCGGTTGCAACCGCGACGAATTCGTCGTGGTGCGCAAGATGGCCAAGGTCGACTGGCTCGATGGCTCCAGCGGCGATGACCTGCCGCGCCCATTGCCGACCGATATCGAGGAGAACTGAGATGAAGATTCGCTCACAGATCGGCATGGTGCTGAACCTGGACAAATGCATCGGCTGCCACACCTGCTCGATCACCTGCAAAAACGTGTGGACCAGCCGCGAAGGCATGGAGTACGCCTGGTTCAACAACGTCGAATCCAAGCCCGGTATCGGCTACCCCAAAGAGTGGGAAAACCAGGACAAGTGGAAGGGCGGCTGGGTGCGCAATGCGAACGGCTCGATCAACCCGCGCATCGGCGGTAAGTTCAGGGTGCTGGCGAACATCTTCGCCAACCCCGACCTGCCGAGCCTGGACGACTACTACGAACCGTTCGACTTCGATTACCAGCACCTGCACACCGCACCGTTGGGTGAGCACCAGCCCACCGCGCGGCCGCGCTCGGTGGTGTCGGGCAAGCGCATGGAAAAGATCGAGTGGGGCCCCAACTGGGAAGAAATCCTCGGCACCGAGTTCGCCAAGCGCCGCAAGGACAAGAACTTCGATCAGATCCAGGCCGATATTTATGGCGAGTACGAAAACACCTTCATGATGTACCTGCCGCGCCTGTGCGAGCACTGCCTCAACCCGGCGTGCGCGGCGTCGTGCCCCAGCGGCGCGATCTACAAGCGCGAAGAAGACGGCATCGTGCTGATCGACCAGGAAAAATGCCGGGGCTGGCGCATGTGCATCAGCGGCTGCCCGTACAAGAAAATCTACTTCAACTGGAAAAGCGGCAAGTCCGAGAAGTGCATCTTCTGCTACCCGCGTATCGAAGCCGGCATGCCCACCGTGTGCGCCGAAACCTGCGTGGGGCGCATCCGCTACCTCGGGGTGCTGCTGTACGACGCCGACCGCATCAGCGAAGTGGCCAGCACTGCCAACGAGCAAGACCTGTACCAAAAACAGCTGGAAATCTTCCTCGACCCAAATGACCCGGCAGTGATCCGCCAGGCCCTGGCCGATGGCGTACCGCAGTCGGTGATCGACTCGGCCCAGCGTTCGCCGGTGTACAAAATGGCGGTGGATTGGAAACTCGCGCTGCCGCTGCACCCGGAATACCGCACCTTGCCGATGGTTTGGTACGTGCCGCCGCTGTCGCCGATCCAGAATGCTGCGGCCGCCGGCACCGTGGGCATGAATGGGGTGATTCCGGATGTGGACAGCCTGCGTATTCCGCTGCGCTACCTGGCCAATATGCTCACCGCTGGCGATGAAAAACCGGTCAAGCGCGCACTCAAGCGCCTGTTGGCGATGCGCGCCTACAAGCGCTCCCAGCAGGTAGAGGGCGTGCAGGACTTGCAAGTGCTGCGCGACGTCGACTTGAGCGTGGAGCAGGTGGAAGAGATGTACCGCTACCTGGCCATCGCCAACTACGAAGACCGTTTCGTGGTGCCCAGCGCCCACCGTGAAGACGCCATGAGCGACGCGTTCGCCGAGCGCTCCGGCTGTGGTTTCAGCTTTGGCAGCGGCTGCAGCGGCAGTTCCGACACCAATATGTTTGGCGCCAAAAAGGCCAACCGCCGCGACGTGCTGAAAACCGTCCAGATCTGGGAGGACTGAGCCATGCGCATTCTTAAAGTGATTTCGCTGCTGCTGGACTACCCCACCGAGACCTTGGTGAACGGCCGCGACGAACTGGAACAAGCGATTCTCGAAGCACGGGAAATCAGCCCCAAGCAACGCGGCGCGCTGTTCGAATTGCTGGAGCTGATCTGCGGCAATGACCTGATGGATGGCCAGGAACACTACGGCGCGTTGTTTGGCCGTGGTCGCTCGCTGTCGCTGCTGTTGTTCGAGCATGTACACGGCGAGTCCCGGGACCGGGGCCAGGCCATGGTCGACATGATGGCCCAGTACGAAGCCGCCGGGTTCGCCATCGGCGTCAAGGAGCTGCCGGACTACATCCCGCTGTACCTAGAGTTCCTGTCCACCCGCGAAGACATCGAGGCCCGCGAGGGCCTGGCGGATGTGGCGCACCTGCTGGCCTTGCTGGCTGCGCGGCTGGAGGAGCGTGAGAGCGGCTACGCCAGTTGCTTGCGCGCGCTGTTGCAGATAGCCGGCGCGGAGCCGCACCAGGCCGTGGCCGAACTGCGCGCCCAGGTGGCCGCCGAGCCGCGCGACGACTCCCTCGAAGCCCTGGACAAGGTCTGGGAAGAAGAGGCCGTGGACTTTATGCAGGCCGAGCAACAGGACCGTTGCAGTGCGATGCCGAGCGCGCCGGGCAAAGCCCGTGAAGAAAGCGCGGTGCCGTTGCATTGGGTGGATTTTCAGCAAGAAGGCCGGGCCGCAGTGCCCGCCGGAGAGGTGGGTAATGTCTAAGTGGAATTTGCTGGTATTCGGGATCTACCCCTACGTGGCCCTGGCGATCTGCCTGTTGGGCAGTTGGGCGCGGTTCGACTTGTCGCAGTACAGCTGGAAGGCCGGCTCCAGCCAGATGCTCAATAACCGGGGCATGCGCGTGGCGAGTAACTTCTTCCATATCGGCGTGCTGTTCGTGCTTGCCGGGCACTTTGTCGGCCTGCTGACGCCGGCGTCGGTCTATCACCATGTGATCAGCACCGAGCACAAGCAACTGTTGGCGATGGTGTCCGGCGGCTTCTTCGGCCTGCTGTGCCTGGTGGGCCTGCTGATGTTGGTCAAGCGCCGCCTGGGCGATCCGCGGGTGCGCGCCACATCGAGCCCCTCCGACATCCTGATCCTGCTGGTGTTGCTGGCGCAGTTGCTGCTGGGGCTGCTGACCATCGTGGCCTCCACTGGGCATATGGACGGCTCGGTGATGGTGATGCTCGCCGACTGGGCCCAGAACGTGGTGCTGCTGCGTCCGATTGAAGCGGCGGAGTCGATCGCGCCGGTGTCGCTGATCTACAAGGCGCACGTGGCGCTGGGCTTGAGCCTGTTTGTGCTGTTCCCGTTTACCCGTCTGGTGCATATGGTCAGCGCGCCGATCTGGTACCTGGGGCGTCGTTATCAAATCGTGCGGCAGAAGTGAGGAGCACACCATGACTAGCGGATGCGGATGTGGCGGCAGTAACGGTGGCAGCGGCGGTTGCGGTTCGGCGACCCAGGAACCGGTGGTTGAAGCCCCGGTAGCGTTGGAGCCTGAATTGATCGCCAGCAGTGAACAGCAATGGCCGATCATCAGCGTCAACGGCGTGGCGATTACGCCGGAGGCGATGGCCCTGGAGGTGCAGTATCACCCGGCGCAAAGCCGCGAAGAGGCGGTGTACCTGGCCGCCCGCGCGCTGGTGATCCGCGAGCTGTTGCAGCAGCGCATCGCCGCGCTGGGGTTGGCGGTGGACATCGGCGCCGGCGAGAACCCAGAAGAAGCGGCCACGCGCCTGCTGCTGGAGCGTGAAGTGAAGGTGCCCGAGTGCGACGAGGCCACCTGCGTGCGCTTCTTCGAGAACAATCGCGGGCGCTTCCACAGCGCGCCGTTGCTGGCGGTGCGGCACATCCTGCTCGAATGCGCGCCGGACGATGCTGAGGCCCGCCACCTGGCCCATGTGCAGGCCGAAGTCCTGCTGCTGAGCCTGACCCAGAACCCCGGCAGTTTCGCCGAGCTGGCGCTCAAGTACTCCGCGTGTCCGTCCAAGGCACAGGGTGGCTCCCTGGGCCAGGTCAGCAAAGGCCAGACCGTGCCCGAACTGGAGCGCCAACTGTTCACCCTGGCACCGGGCCTGGCGGATAAACCGTTGGAAAGCCGCTACGGCTGGCACGTGATCAGCGTCGATCAGCGCATCGAAGGCCAGGCGCTGCCGTACGAAGCGGTGGCCACGGCGATTCGCACCCAACTGCAACAGGGCGTATGGCAGAAGGCGCTGGTGCAGTACCTGCAAACCCTGATCGGCGCGGCGGACATTCGCGGCATCGCGCTGCAGGGCGCCGACTCGCCGTTGGTGCAGTGACATGAGCCTGGTGGATGGGGTAGGCCGCTCGATTGACTACCTGCGGTTGTCGGTGACCGACCGTTGTGATTTTCGCTGTGTGTACTGCATGGCGAAAAACATGACGTTCCTGCCGCGCCAGCAGGTGCTGACCCTCGAAGAACTGGAGCGCCTGGCCGCGTTGTTTGTCGGCCAGGGCGTGCGCAAGATTCGCCTGACCGGCGGTGAGCCGTTGATTCGCCCGGGCATTGTCGGCCTGTGCCGCAGCATCGCCGCGTTGCCGGGCCTTCGCGAATTGGTGATGACCAGCAACGGTTCACAACTGGCGAGGCTGGCCCGGCCCTTGGTGGAGGCGGGCGTCAAACGCATGAATATCAGCCTCGACAGCCTCGACCCCCAACGCTTTCGCGCAATCACCCGCAACGGTGATCTGCGCCAGGTGCTGGACGGTATCGAAGCCGCGCGGAACGCCGGCTTCGAACGGGTCAAACTCAACTGCGTGGTGATGAAAGGGCGCAACTTCGATGAAGTGCCGGCCTTGGTGCGCTACGCCATCGAGCAGGGCATCGACATCAGTTTTATCGAGGAAATGCCCCTGGGCGATGTGGGGCGCTCACGCGGCGAGAGCTTCTGCGCCAGCGACGACGTACGCGCGCTGATCGCTCGTGAACATGGGCTGCTCGACAGCACGGAAAACAGCGGCGGCCCGGCGCGCTACGTGCGCTTGGTGCAACATCCGCAGACGCGGGTCGGCTTTATCTCGCCCAATTCCCATAACTTTTGCGGCAGCTGCAATCGGATCAGGATGACCGTCGAAGGGCAGTTGTTGCTGTGCCTGGGGCAGGACAAGGCCGTGGATTTTCGTAGCTTGCTGCGGCGCTATCCATTAGAGGATGGGCCGTTGATCGCAGCCTTGCATCAAGGCTTGAAGGGCAAGCCGTTGCGGCATGATTTCAGCGGGGACGGTGAGGTGCAGGTGGTGCGATTCATGAATATGAGTGGCGGGTGAGATGGACGGTGGTAGGGGGCTTGGGGCCGCCCGCAGATGTGCCAGGGGTGTCTATGCCCCCCTTCTAGAAACCTTGACGCCGATCAAGGGTGACCACCGCCTTCCTGGGTAATATCACTTCATATAGTGTTTTGTTGAATAATTTTATCTATATGTAGTGCCAGGAGCCCGGAAATGCCAAACACGCTCACCCCGCTGGTCAGCACCCGCCTGCACAAACGCGACGGCACACGGGTCGCCTTCGACGCCGAAAAAATCCGCCAGGCATTGATCGCGGCCGGCACGGCCACCGGCGAATATCAGCCCGCCGATGTGGACCTGCTATTGGGCGCCGTGCTCGCGCGTTTGCGCGGTATCGAACGGCTCGACGTCGAGCAGATCCAGGACAGTGTCGAACGGGTGCTGATGGATGCCGGCTTCTTTCTGTCGATGCGCGCCTATATCGTCTATCGCGAGCAACACGGGCGTCTGCGCCGCGACCGCAAGACCCTGGTGGAAGTCGCCACCTCCATGAACGAATACCTCGACCGCGAAGACTGGCGCGTGCAGGCCAATGCCAACCAGGGTTATTCCCTGGGCGGGCTGGTGTTGAACGTGGCGGGCAAGGTCACGGCCAATTACTGGTTGGATGAGGTCTACAGCCAGCAGATCGGCCAGGCACACCGCGAGGCGGATCTGCATATTCATGATCTGGACATGCTTGCCGGTTACTGCGCCGGCTGGTCGCTGCGCTCGTTGCTGCACGAAGGCCTCAACGGCGTGCCGGGCCGGGTGGAGGCGGGGCCGCCCAAGCACCTGAGCAGCGCCTTGGGGCAGATGGTCAACTTCCTCGGCACCCTGCAGAACGAATGGGCCGGCGCCCAAGCGTTCAGCTCGTTCGACACCTACCTGGCGCCCTATGTGCGCAAGGATCAGTTGAGTTACCCCGAGGTGCGCCAGGCGCTGCAGGAATTTATCTATAACCTCAATGTACCGTCGCGCTGGGGCACCCAAACGCCGTTTACCAACCTGACTTTCGACTGGGTGTGCCCACAGGATTTGCGCGAGCAGATCCCGGTGATCGGTGGTGAAGAAATGCCGTTTGCCTACGGCGATCTGCAAGCGGAAATGGAGCTGATCAACCGTGCCTATATCGAGGTGATGCAGGCCGGGGATGCCAAGGGGCGGGTGTTCACGTTTCCGATTCCCACCTACAACATCACCCACGATTTTCCGTGGGACAGCCCCAACGCCGACCGCCTGTTCGAGATGACCGCACGCTACGGACTGCCGTATTTCCAGAACTTTCTCAACTCCGATATGCAGCCCAATCAGGTGCGTTCGATGTGCTGCCGCCTGCAACTGGACGTGCGCGAATTGCTCAAACGCGGTGGCGGTTTGTTCGGTTCGGCGGAGCAAACCGGCAGCCTCGGGGTGGTGACGATCAACTGCGCGCGCCTGGGCTACCTGTTCAAGGGCGACACCTCGGGCTTGCTGCAACGCCTGGATCATCTGATGCAGCTGGCCATGGAAAGCCTTGAGGTCAAGCGCAAGGTCATCCAGCGCCATATGGACGCCGGCCTGTACCCCTACACCAAGCGTTACCTGGGGACCTTGCGCAATCACTTCTCCACCATCGGCCTCAATGGCATGCACGAGATGCTGCGCAACTTCAGCGGTGACGAGCAGGGCATGCACACCGAACAGGGGCGCGCCTTTGCCCTCAAGCTGCTCGACCATGTACGCGCCACATTGCTGCGCTTCCAGGAAGAAACCGGCCATCTCTACAACCTCGAAGCGACGCCGGCCGAAGGCACCACCTACCGCTTCGCCAAGGAAGACCGCAAACGCTTCCCGGACATTCTGCAAGCCGGCAGCGACGTCGCGCCGTATTACACCAACTCCTCGCAATTGCCCGTGGGCTTTACCCAAGACCCGTTTGAAGCCTTGGAACTGCAAGACGAACTGCAATGCAAATACACCGGCGGCACGGTGCTGCACCTGTACATGGCCGAACAGATCTCTTCGACCCAGGCTTGCAAGCAATTGGTGCGTAAAGCCCTGGGACGCTTCCATCTGCCGTACCTGACGATTACCCCGACCTTTTCCATCTGCCCAGTGCACGGCTACCTGGCGGGGGAACACGAGTTCTGCCCCAAATGCGATGAAACCCTCGGCTACGTTTGATCCCCCAAGGAGACTCACCATGCAAACTGCTCAACCCCAACGTCAACGCTGTGAAGTCTGGACCCGCGTCATGGGCTATCACCGGCCCGTGTCGGCGTTCAATCCCGGCAAGCAATCCGAGCATAAGGAGCGCGTGCACTTCACCGAAACGGCTGCCGCGGCTGGGCGCCAATGACGCGAGCACTACGGGTCGGGGGCCTGGTGCCCCTGACCACCCTCGACTACCCCGGTATGCTCGCCTGCGTGCTGTTCTGCCAAGGCTGCGCCTGGCGCTGTCGTTATTGCCATAACCCGGACTTGATCCCACCGCGCGGTAGCGCAGAGGTGGATTGGCGCCGGGTTTTGCTGTTTTTGCAGCGGCGTCAGGATCTGCTCGACGCGGTGGTGTTCAGCGGCGGCGAACCGACTCTGCAGGAAGGCCTGCCGGCGGCCATGGACGAAGTGCGCGAGATGGGTTTTCGCATCGGTCTGCACAGCGCCGGCATCAAACCCGCCAGCTTTGCCAATGCGCTGGCCCATGCCGATTGGGTCGGGTTCGATGTCAAGGCATTGGCCGAAGACTGCCCATCCATCACCCAGGTCAAGGGCAGCGGCGCCGCCAACTGGCACAGCCTCGACGCCTTGCTGGCCAGCGGCGTCGACTACGAATGCCGCACCACGGTGCACTGGCACCTGATCGACCCGCCACGCCTGTTGCGCCTGGCCCAGCGTTTGCAAGCCAGTGGCGTGAAGCGCTTCGCCGTGCAGATAGTTCGTACCGCCACTATGCTCGATGCACAGTTGGCGTGTGCACCGATGCAGACCGCTCTGCCGGAGTTGTGGGCGCGGATGCGCGAGTTGTTTCCGGCGTTTGTGTTGCGAGGGTGAGCAGCCCTCCACAGGATTTTTTATCGATGCTGCCCCCTGCGGGCAGGTGTTCATCAAGGAATGTTCAGATGATCCAGTTAACCACCGCACGCCGTATTGTCATTGGCTTTGGGATTGCGCCTCTGGCGCTGATCGGCCTGGTGTTCTACGCCTTGCACGACCTGGCCACCCTCAAGCAACAGGCCGACCAGATCGTGCAGCAGGACTGGCCGAAGATCGCGCCGATCATGATGATCGCCACTGGCGTGCGGGACAACGGGCGCAACACCCGCGACCTGTTGATCGACCAAGATAACCAGCAGGCCCAGGAAGCTATCGGCACCACGCGCCAACGCATCACCGAGGCGTTCGCGACCCTGGAACCGCTGCTCGATACCGCTGAAGGCAAGGCCGCCTACGCCCGTTTGAAAACCCATCGCGAAGCCTACGTGGCGGCGTTCACCCAAGTGCAGGCGCTGATCAAGCAGGGCGCCCGTGACCAGGGCCTGGCGCAGCTCAAGCAGCAGGTGATGCCGGCGGAGCTGGAGGTGTTCAAAAGCCTGGACGCCTTGATGGCGTTACAGGGGCGCGTGTTTGCCGAGCGCCAGCAGGTGGCGCAGGCTCTCTACGACGACGCCCGGCGCACCATGATCGGCCTCTTTATGCTGTGCCTGGCGCTGGTAGTGGCGGCGGCGGTGTTGGTCACCCGCAGTGTGCTGCGGCCCTTGGGCGGCGAGCCGGATGAGGCGGCGCGGGTGTTGAGTCATATCGCCGGCGGTGACCTGACTATCGTGGTGCCGGTGGGTGACAGCGCGGAGGGCAGCGTGATGCGCAATCTGCATCACATGCAGCAGAACCTTCAGCAGATGGTGCGGCATATCGCAACGTCGGTGGACGGCGTGGCCAGTTCCTCGGAGCAACTCAGCGCGGTCAGCACCCAGACCAGCGGCAGCTTGCAGTTGCAGGGTCAGGAGATTGAGCAGGCCGCTACCGCCGTCAACGAAATGACCGCCGCTGTGGACGAGGTGGCGCGTAACGCGGTGAGCACCAGCGAAGCCTCGCGCCTGTCGGAACAGACCGCCCAGCGCGGCCAGGCCCAGGTCCAGGAAACCGTGGCCTCGATCAACACCCTGGCCAACGGCGTGGTGGAAACCTCCGAGCGTATCCAACAACTGGCTGGGCGCGTGCAAGACATCAGCAGCGTGCTCGATGTGATCCGCAGCATCGCCGATCAGACCAACCTGCTGGCCTTGAATGCCGCCATCGAAGCCGCCCGCGCGGGCGACGCCGGGCGTGGTTTTGCGGTGGTGGCCGATGAAGTGCGCGCGCTGGCCCATCGCACCCAGGTGTCGACCCAGGAAATCGAACAGATGATCGGCGCCATCCGCCAGGACAGCGAACACGCCGTGGCGGCCATGCACGACAGCAGCGAACGGGTACAGGCAACTTTGGGCGTGGCCCAGCGCTCGGGGCAGGCGCTGGAAGAAATCACCCGGTCTATTTCCCAGATCAACGAGCGCAATATGCTGATTGCCAGCGCCACCGAGGAACAGGCGCTGGTAGCGCGGGAGGTGGATCGCAACCTGGTGGGCATTCGAACCCTGTCGCAGCAGGTGTTGCAGGGGGCTATTCATACACAGACGGCAGGGCAGGAACTGGCAGGCATGGCCGGGGATTTGCACCAGATGGTGGGGCGGTTCAAGGTCTAGGCCGCTACCAGAATCCCACCTTTTGAGCGGGTTCTTTCAGTTAGCAGTTTGGGTCGGCCTTTCGCGAACTGCACGGCAGTGCGCCGTATGATCCAGCCCAGGCAATGCAATCAAAGGTGGGAGGGGGCTTGCCCCCGATGTGGGAGTGTCAGTTGACACATGTGTTGTCTGACCCGCCGCCATCGGGGGCAAGCCCCCTCCCACAGTTTGAGCCGGTTTTTTCAGTTAATGCTTGGGAAGCTGTTTGGATTGGCATGCCGCGAACTGTGCGGCAGTGCGCCGTATTATCCAGCCCAGGCAATGCAATCAAAGGTGGGAGGGGGCTTGCCCCCGATGTGGGAGTGTCAGTTGACACATGTGTTGCTGACCGGCCGCCATCGGGGGCAAGCCCCCTCCCACAGTTTGAGCGAGTTTTTGCAGTTAATGCTTGGGAAGCCGTTTGGACTGGCCTGTCGCGAACGGTGCGGCAGTGCGCCGTATGATCCAGCCCAGGCAATGCAATCAAAGGTGGGAGGGGGCTTGCCCCCGATGTGGGCGTGTCAGTTGATGCATGTGTTGCTGACCGGCCGTCATCGGGGGCAAGCCCCCTCTCACAGTTTGAGCGAGTTTTTGCAGTTAATGCTTGGGAAGCCGTTTGGACTGGCCTGTCGCGAACGGTGCGGCAGTGCGCCGTATGATCCAGCCCAGGCAATGCAATCAAAGGTGGGAGGGGGCTTGCCCCCGATGTGGGCGTGTCAGTTGACACATGTGTTGCTGACCGGCCGTCATCGGGGGCAAGCCCCCTCCCACATGTTGTGCGGGTTCTTTCAGTTAGCCGTTTGGACTGGCATGCCGCGAACTGTGCGGCAGTGCGCCGTATGATCCAGCCCAGGCAATGCAATCAAAGGTGGGAGGGGGCTTGCCCCCGATGTGGGAGTGTCAGTTGACGCATCTGTTGCTGACCCGCCGTCATTTTCCCACAATGGACCGCCTTGCATCAGGCAAGTCGCGGTCAAGCCCAGCCCCAGAACTGTAACCACCATGCGCCTGCGACCATGCCGGCAGCCGTCAAGACACCCATCCATGCCGCCATTCGTGCCTTGCGCGGTAGGCCGCTCAGTTGCCGCCATCCCAACCAGACACACCATCCAACAGCCGCCACCAACAGGGCCCCGCGCGCCGTTTGCACCCAGGCCAACACCAGCCCTTCGTAGCGCAATAATTTCACCGTGGTCGCCGATAAGCCGAGAAACAACCCCGCACCACCGAGTGGCGTCAGTGTCAGGGCAAGGGGCCGAAACAGTGCGCGGTCGCCCGCCGCACGTGCGCTGAACTTCAGCAGCACCCAGCATGCGCCGCCCAGCAGCAGTGAGCTGGCGCCCAGGTACAGCACGATGCACATCCCATCCAGCCAACTGAAACTGTCGTTGAGCTGCGGGTAGTGGGTCAGCAGCCACCATGGCGCGGTGTCTTGCAGCGGCCATAGCCAATCGTGTACCACCAGCCATTCGGCCAGGTGTTGTTTGAGGGCGATAAACCACGGGCTGACGGTCCATTGAAACGCACCCATGGCCAGGCCGATCACGCCGAACAGCAGCAGGCGCGCGTCCCATACCGAGGCAGTTTGATGACGGGCCTGGAGGATTTCCTCGTTGCACGAGCGGGCGATCAGTTGCACGGCGCCGCGTTGCCCACTGCAGCGCCCGCAGGCGTGGCACTCGCTGGCGCCTTGCAGGCGGCGGATGTCCAGCAGCGGCGCGCAGTTGGGCAGGGGCAGGCGCGGCGCGGTGTTGGCCTTCCAGCGTTGCTCGTCCACCGCAAAGCGCACCGGCGCCAGGCGCGCGAGCAGGGCGAAGACGCCGCTGACCGGGCACAGGTAGCGGCACCACACACGCTTGCCGCGCACGAACAAAAGGCCCACCACGACGGCCGCTACGGTGGAGCCGCCAAGAATCAGCAATGCTGCCTGGGCGTAGTCGTATACGCTGATCAATTGCCCATACAGGGTGGTCAGGCAAAAGCCGACCGTGGGCCAGCCGCCCCAGCGCAGCCAGCGCGGAATGCCCAGGCCGCGTCCGTGCTGGCTGGCCCATTCGCTTAGAGCGCCTTCCGGGCACAGCACGCCGCACCACAGGCGCCCGAACAGCACCATCGACAGCAACACGAACGGCCACCACACGCCCCAGAAAATAAATTGCGCCAGCAGGGTCAGGTTGTTCACCAGGTGCGCCTGAGTGTCGGGCAGCGGCAGCAGCGCCGGCACCACCAGCAGCAGCGCGTAGACCACGACCACCGCCCATTGCAGCGCACGGATCAGCCGGGCATGGCGGCGCATGCCATCGCCCAGACGGGCCAGCCAACTCATGCCGCGTGCCGCGACCGGCGCAGGCCGTGGCTCACCCACAGCCAGTAGCCGAGCAGCGCCACCAGGGTGATCAGGCTGGGCGCGGCGCGGTAGCCGGCGAAATCGGCGAGCAGGGCGCCCACGCCATGGCTGTCGCTGAGCAGTGCGCTGCTGTCCCAGCGGCTCTCACCGAAGGCCGTGTAGACCCAGTCCGGCAGGTCCATTGCCAGCAGCTGCCCGCTGATACGGTCCACGGCAGCCACCAGCAACGCGCCGCCCAGCAGCAACAGCAAGGCTTCGCTGAGGGCAAAAAAGTGCGCCCACGACAGTACGCGGCGGCTGCTGCGCAACAGCAGCACCGTGAGACCGGCCAGCACCAGGCCGAGCACGCCGCCAATGGCGAACAGGCTCAGGGCCGTGTCGTGCAAACGCGCGCCGGCGCCATACAGGAACACTACGGTTTCGCTGCCCTCGCGGCTCACCGCCAGCAACGCCAGCAGCAACAAGCCCCAGCCGCCCTGGCGTGCCAGGCGCTGGTCGGCGTCGCGTAACAGGCTGTGGCGAAGGGTGGGGCCGTGGCGATGCATCCAGAACACCATCTGCACCATCAGAGCGCTGGCGACCAAGGTCAGCAGGGCTTGCAGCCATTCGCCGTTGGCGCCGGTCATGGTTTCTGCGGCCCACAGCATCAACCCGGCCAGGCCCGCCGAGCACAACAGACCGAGCAGCACCCCGGCCCACAGAAAACGTGCCAGGCGCGAGCGACCGGCCTGCTGGCTGATCCAGGCTTGCAGGATGCCGATCACCAACAGCGCTTCGACGCTTTCGCGCCACACAATGAACATCGCTTGATTCATCAACAGCTCCGGCGGTTATTGAGCGAGGAGGCTGCCTTCGGGCAGCTGTGGGTTGAACTCGTCGAAGAACGGGTATTCGCCAGGTTTGAGCGGGTGGATCACCACAAAGGTGGTGACGCCGGGCGATAACACCTTCTCCACGCGCAACGGCGTGCTTTCGAATTCGGCCGGGCCCTGGCCGGCATTGGTGAGCACGATCTTGAAGCGCTCACCGGCCTTGACCACCAGTTGCGACGGCGTGAAGTGCCCATCGCGCAAGCTCAACTCATAGGTGGGCAACGGCGCCGCGGCGGCCGCGCCGCCGAGCAGCAGGCCACCCAGCAGCAAGGCGCGGCGCATCAATAACCGCCCTTCTTGCCGATGCCGGCGTAGACGAATTCGTAATGCACTTCGCAACGCTCGAACCACGGCGCAACCCCGGTTTCCTTGTCGGTGTGGCGACCCAACGAATGAGGGCCGGTGGGCGGCAGCACGCTGAAGGTGAGGGTGTATTTGCCGGGGCCTTGTAGCTTGACGTTATCGCCGTAGTGCGGGCCGTCATTGGCAACCATGGCGTGGAAGTCGCCGCTGATCGGCGTGTCGCTGCCTTGCTTTTTCAAGGTGAAAGATAGGTTCAGGTATGGCACGAAACTGCCTTCCTGAAAGCCTTGGGCGTTGTCCGCCGTGGCGCGCACATCGGCCTCCAAATGCACGTCGGAGTCGGCGGTGGCGCGCATCATGCCGGTAGGCGCCATTTCGATCGGTTGCAGGTACACGGCGCCGATTTCCAACCCCGGGCAGTGTTGCTGTTCGCCAATCGGGTATTCCTTGGCCAGTGCGGCAGAGGTGGACAGCAGCAGGGCCAGCGGCAGCAGAGAGAGGGTTCGCATGAAGACTTCCTGACGGGTGAGGGGAGAGGGCCCGAGTCTAGGAAGGTGCGGCGCAGATAATAATGATTCTTGTCAAGTTTCGAGGATATTTCATCTTGGCCAGGCTTGATGCCGGTCAAGGTTAGCCGCTACTTCACGCGTTACGGTGAGGCTACCGCGCGTTGATAAGGAACTCGTCATGGCCAAGCCGTTTCCGTTGCACCCTAAGCACCCTGAGCGAATCTGCTGGGGCTGCGACCGTTACTGCGCCGCCACTGATTTGGCCTGTGGCAACGGTGCCGATCGCACCATGCACCCCGCCGAGATGCTCGGCGACGACTGGTACGAGCATGGCGATTGGGGCGTGACCACGCAGCCACCCCCCGTGGATGAGCCCTCAGCTGCCTGATCGAGGTGTGTCTTTGCGCTCTTTGGAGGGTTTAGCGGGTTTGGGTTTGGGGGCTTTTTTCGCGGGCTGTTGTTTCTGCGTGCTGTTGTCGGTTTTCTGGCTGCTGTCTGAAGGGCTGCTGGGGTAAGTACCCGGCGGCAGCGCGGAACCTGCGGCACCGCTGTTATCGCCGAATGCCGCAAAGACAGGCCCAGCCAGCAGCGCCGTCAGGCAAGCGGTAAGTACGATCCTTCGGGACGTGGTGGTCTTCATGACGCAATCCCCTTATGTCATTGCACAAACCCCGGGCAGCCGGAGCGTGCCCGTGGTCCGGCCAGCTGTTAAGCCGCCATCGGCTTGGCCATGGTTTTTTTATACGCGGCCTTCATGGCCTCCATTTCGGCACCGAGTTCTTCCAGTTGTGCCTTGCCCAGCAGCTTGCGGGCTTGGGGGAACATTTCGGTTTCCTCCTCTTCGATGTGGTGCTCCAGCAGTTCCTTGACCACTTTGACGCGGCCGGAAAACTCAGTGCTGGACGGCTCGGTCTTCTTCAGGTCGGGCAGAACCAGGCTGTCGACGGTGCGGTGCTCTTCCTTGGCTTCGTGGTACATGATGTCCTGCTCTTTGCCGCCGGCTTTGCGGAAAGCCGGGTAGAGAATCTCTTCTTCAAGCTTGGTGTGCAGGGTAATTTCCATTTCGAGCTTGGCCAGCAGCTCAGTGCGCTTTTTAACGCCGCGCTCGGTGGATTCGCTCAGTTGGGTCAGCAGTGTCTTGACGCGTTCATGGTCGGCTTTGAGCAGGTCGATGGCATTCATGGTGAAACCTCACGGATAGGGTTCGGGCACGTCGAAGTGCGCGCCTCGTCCTATGGGGTGTTGCATCCGCCGTACCAACTCTTGGTTATAAATAAATAATTTAAATATCAATAACTTATTGGATTTATGTGAATGCTGATGTCGTGCAGCTTGCATGGTTGCCTATCCACCACATTGCATTAAGCCGGCCTTGGGCAGGCTGTTTGCGACACTTGCGCAAATCCGATGGAACCCTGAGCGCAATGGGTTGACCTAAGCCTTAGACCTCAGGAGGTGAAACATGCAATTAGAATATGTCTGGATCGGGTTGGCGGTGGTTGTACTGCTATTGGAACTGTGGGCGATCAACGCCGTATTGCGCAGCACCAGTGGCTGGGAGACCAAGGGGTTGTGGCTGATCATCCTGATCTTTGTGCCGCTGCTGGGGCTGATCGCCTGGGCGATGTTCGGGCCCAAGCGAGAGATGCCGGAGCAAGGTAAACACTGAGGCATGGCTCAGACAGCAAACAGGCGCCCCTCGGGGCGCCTGTTTTGTTTACGGGCTCGCGGATCAGCCGGCGAGGGCCTTGGCAATCGCGTCATTGAATGCTGGCAGATCGTCCGGCGTGCGCGAGGTGATCAAGGTCCAGCCATTGGCCTGGCATTGCTTGACCGGCTCATCCACCCAACCGGCGGCACCGGCATTTTCCAGGTCGATGCGTACGCTCTTGTAGGAGGTGAGGGTCTTGCCTTTGATCACGCCTGCGTCGATCAAGGCCCATGGGCCGTGGCAGATCGCGGCGATAGTTTTGCCGGCATCGGCGAATTCTTTGATCAGGCGCAGCGCGGCCGCGTCCTGGCGTAGGGTGTCTGCGTTGACGGTGCCGCCGGGAATCACCAAGGCATCGAAGTCGCTGCCGACCACGTCCGACAGTTGCACATCGGATTCCACGGTCTTGTCCTTTTCGGTGTCGCCCACGAACGTCTGGGTGGTGCCGCCCTTGCTGGACGCATGGGTCACATTGGCGCCGAAACCGCGCAACGCTTCCAGCGGCTTGACCAGTTCGTCGCGTTCGATACCGGTATTGGAGGTGATGATCAGGATGTGCTTACCGTTGAGGTGGGTGCTCATGATCGAGTGTCTCCTGTGCGAAGGGTTGTTGGCGTCACGAATGCCCCCGCGTCATCTGACGCAGGGGCGCGATCGGGCGAATTACTTGGCGTACTTGCTTTGCAGCTCTTTGGCCATTTGCAGGTGTTTTTCCAGGGTCGGCAGCTTCTCGGTGGCGAAAGCTTTCAGCTCGGCGTTGTCCGAAGAGGTCGACTCTTTCTTGAACAGTTCCACGGCTTCTTCGTGGGCGTTGACCTGGTTGTTGGCATAGGCCTTGTCGAAGGACTCATCGCGCATTTCCAGGATGGCTTTCTTGGCCTTGTCCATCAGTGCGGCGTCGTCCGGCACTTCCAGATCATGCTTCTTGGCCAGGGCCATCAGTTCCTGGTTGGCTTTGGTGTGGTCATCGACCATGTGCTGGGCGAAGGTTTTCACGTCGGCCGAGCTGCTTTTTTGCAGGGCCAGTTTGCCGGCCTCGACTTCGGTGATGCCGCTCTGTGCGGCCTTGTCTACGAAGTCGTTGGAGGTGGCTGCGAAGGCTGCGGACATCGAACCGGCAACCAGTGCGAAAGTCAGGCCCATTTGTTTCATCAGCTTGGTAGTCATGGTGTCTCTCCTTGTGAATGACGTGATGTCGCTACCTGGGTGTTGAGCCGGCACTGGGGCAAAAGGTTTAAATTTTTTTATGCTTTTTTCGCCAGCGGTGGCCGCGGCAAATTCCTTGAACTATCGAAAAGCCCAGGGCTCTGCTGAATGAGCCCGCCGTGTGATGGCGGCGCGTCAATTACTAGGAGAATGCCCCGTGACCGAGCACAAGAGCGCCGATAAAACCCCCACCCCCGTCAGCTCCGAAGAGGCGCAAAAAGGCACCGACAATCCTGTCAAAGGCCAGACCCTGGAGCGCCCGAACCCCAACACCGAAACCGTTGACAAGGTGCTCACTCCCACCTCGATCAAAGACACCGAGCGCCAGACCGATGCGATCAACGAACAAGCCGCCAAGGCCGAGCGCAAATTGAGCCACTGAGCGGAGCATTCAAGCCATGGCTGACGACGCCGGCCGCGCGGCTGCTGTTTGGGCCGCACCCTTGTACATCGGTTGCGCAGGCTGGAGCCTGGCGCGCGAACACTGGCCGGCATTCGACGCAGAGGGCACGCATTTGCAGCGCTATGCCTCGCGCTTCAATGCGGTGGAAATCAACAGTTCGTTTTACCGCGCTCACTTGCCTGCGACCTACGCGCGCTGGGCACAGTCGGTACCGTCGACTTTTCGGTTCTCAGTGAAAGTGCCCAAGCTCATCACCCATGAGTTGCGACTGGCGCACTGCGAAACCGCGCTGGATGAGTTTCTAGCGCAGTGTCAGCGATTGGGCGACTCCCTAGGCTGCCTGCTGGTGCAATTGCCGCCGTCATTAGCGTACGAGCCCGTGACCGCTGCGGTGTTTTTCCGCGCCTTGCGCCAACGCTATCTGGGCGCCGTGGTGCTGGAACCGCGGCATGCCAGCTGGCTTGAGGCTGAAGGGTTGTTGCAGGATTTGCATATCGGCCGGGTCGCCGCCGACCCTGCCGCAATTGAGGGCGGCCACCTGCCCGCCGGCTGGCACGGCGTGCGCTATTGGCGCCTGCACGGCTCCCCGCGCATTTACCACAGCGCCTATGGCCCCGCACGGGTGCAGGCGTATGCCCGGCAGTTGCTGCAGTCCATCGAGCAAGGCATCCCCACCTGGTGCATCTTCGACAACACCGCCAGCGGCCGGGCGCTGGACGATGCGTTGTACCTGCTGGAGCAGCAGCTGGCGGGGTTTAGCACGCTCTAACGGGTGAATGGCTTGGGTTCATTGCCAATCGATCTATACACCTGTCAGATCTGACAGTAGCCGCTTTGTATCCGATGGATATAGTCAAAGGCGTACACATGCCCAGCCGGGAGAGCGGCCATGACTAAATCCGAATTGAAGAAGTTCCTCCAAATCAAGATCGACCAAAAAGCCAACATCATCCTCAACGAGCGGGTGCGCTATGACGACGCGGCCTTCGGCGAGCTGAAAATCTATGCCTGTCTGCGGCGTATCCTGAACAAAACTGCGACGCTTGAAGACCTCGGTGTGCTGCATGCCGTGAACAACTTGCTGCATGCAACCGGTGTGCTGGCGCCCAATGAAACGCTCGGCTCCAAGGTCACCAAGTGAGGATATTCAAATGAGTGACATCGAACAGCGAGTGAAGAAAATTGTCGCCGACCAGCTAGGCGTTGCTGAAGCCGATATCAAGAACGAGAGTTCTTTCGTGGACGATTTGGGCGCCGATTCCTTGGATACGGTGGAACTGGTGATGGCCCTGGAAGACGAGTTCGAAATTGAAATTCCGGACGAGGAGGCCGAAAAAATCACCGATGTCCAATTGGCCATTGATTACGCGAAGGCGCACGCAGAGTCATAGGGCAAACCCACGCTGCCGTGGCTAGACATCCACCCGTAGCACTTCCAGCCCCAACTGTTCATACGCCGCGATATCCGGCGCATGCCACTCGGTGATCAGGCTGTGGATTCGGCTGCACGGCGCCACCACGAAGGGCTCCACGGCGCCGAGTTTGTCGGCCATGGTCACCGCCACCACCTGGGAGGCGCTGTCGAGCAACGCTTGCTTGACCGCCACTTCATCGAAATGCAGCGACGTCATGCCCACCTGTGGGTGCAGCGCGCAGACCCCGGTAAACAGCAGATCGGCCTTGATGCTTTGGATCAAGCGCACGGTGTCGTGGCCGTGGGTGGAGAGGGTGGCCGGGTTGAGTTGGCCGCCGGCGAGGATCACCTTGACGTCCGGGTGGTCCGCCAGGGCGATGGCAATCATCGGCGATGCCGTCACCACCGTAAGGCGGAGCGACAGCGGCAGTGAGCGGGCGATCTGCAGCGTGGTGGAGCCGGAATCGAACATCACGATCTGCCCGTCCTCGACGCGTTCGGCGGCCAGTTGGGCCAGGTGCCGCTTGACCGCATCGGTCTCACCGACCCGGGTAAAAAAATCCTTACCGGTGTCTTTAGGCCGGGGCAGGGCGCCACCGTGTACACGCTGCAATAGGCCGGCGGCGGCCAGTTCGCCGAGGTCGCGGCGGATGGTGTCCGGGGACACCGCAAAGTGTTCGACCAGTTCGGCTGCGGTGACTTTGCCGTCGCGCTCCAGCAGCAACAGGATCTTTTGTTTGCGTAACGAGGGGAGGTCGATGGCGGCGTGGGTGTTTTGCATGTTTGTGCGCTTTTTTGCGGGTTTATGCGAGATTAATCGCCGGCCCTGTTGAACGCAATACTTGACTTTCACCCTCTCGTTTGACCGCCCCGAAGCCGCTGTGTGGAATCGGGGCGGTTTAGCGGCGGCGCCCATTCAAGGCGCGACCCGCCGCACAAAAAATCGTAAAAAAATAAAAAGAGTTGTCCACGAAAACCGTGGGTATCTCTGTGGATAACTTTGCCGGGCCCCGGCGGGGTTGGTGATTTCGCCCAAGATCAATATTTGATCAACTTAAGGTTTGGCCCAGCATGGCCAGGGTTTGCGCTTGACAGGCCCGCTCGAAACCAGTGCCGAAAAGTGTTTTACGAGTCGCCGTCGCGGCTTGTGGAGTGGGTGATGGCTTGCGTCTGAACCTTCGATTGCATCAGTTGATGGAGCGCCTGGCGATACATGCGACCGGCCAGGCTCATGCTGTTGTTGTGGCTGGCACCGGGCACCAGCAACAAGCGTTTGGGCTCTTGGGCAGCGGCAAACAATTGCTGGCTGAAACGCGGCGGAACGTAGCGGTCGTCCAGGCCATGCACCACCAACAACGGCATGCGGATATCGGCGATCTTGTCGATGGAATCGAATTTCTGCGACAGCAGCCAGCGCACCGGCAACGAGGTGTTAGCCACCGCCGTGGCCACATCGGCAAGGGAAGTAAAAGTGGATTCGATCACCAGGCCACGCACCGGCACCGGCGATTGCTGACCCAATTCCGCCGCCAGGTCGATGGCCACCGCGCCGCCGAGGGAATGCCCGTAGATCAGGCGTTTTTGTGGGTCGGGTTGCAGCACCTGAAAGCGCTCCCAGGCGATGCGCGCGTCTTCGTATACCGTGGTTTCCGACGGCAAGTCGCCGTGACTTTTGCCGAAGCCCCGGTAGTCGATGGCCAGCACCGAAAAGCCCAGGGCATGCAGTTGCTCGATGCGAAACAGTTGCCCGGTCAGGTTCCAGCGCACGCCATGCAGGTAGAGGATCGCCGGCGCATCCTTGCTGGCCGCCGGGTACCACCAGGCATGGATGTTCTGCCCGGCCTTGAAGCTGGCCGGCTTGAGTTCGAATTCCTGCACCGCCTTGGGCAGGCCGCTGTACCAACTGGCGGTGCCCGGCTCGATGCGAAACACCAGCTCGCGCTCTTTGTGCTGCAAGATGCTGCACCCCACCGGCAGACCCACGATCAACAACGCCATGCACAGCAGGGGAAACCAGCGCAGGCCCAGGCGAGACAGCAAACGAGACGACATGAACGTTCCAGGTCAAAAGGTGAAGCAGGGTTTTTACCAGAAGCCCCGCGCCGGCAGGAATTATTTCGACCACCGTTGTGCGGCTTGACGCTGTCGCTCTCTGCGCGACATGCTCCTGCTCCTTTGAGCAAAGGCCCGACCATGGACAGCAGCCCCGTACGCATCACCGCCGAAGAGACCCTTTCGGACAACTGGTACAACCTCAAGAAATACAGCTTCGACCTGCGCCGCCGCGACGGTAGCTGGCAGGCCCAGACCCGTGAGGTGTACGACCGTGGCAATGGCGCCACCATCCTGTTGTACAACCGCGCGCAACGCACGGTGTTGCTGATTCGCCAGTTCCGCATGCCCACGTTCGTCAACGACTACCACGGCTACCTGATCGAAGCGGCGGCCGGTCTGCTCGACAACGCCAGCCCCGAAGAACGCATTCGCCTGGAAGCCGAAGAAGAGACCGGTTATCGCGTCGGGCACGTCGAGAAAATCTACGCGGCATTCATGAGTCCCGGCTCGGTGACCGAGCGGATTCACTTCTTTATCGGCCAATACCAGCCGGCCGATCAGGTTGGCAGCGGCGGTGGCCTGGAAGAAGAGGGCGAAGACATCGAAGTGCTGGAGCTGGGTTTCGAACAAGCCTTGGCGATGGTGCAAAGTGGCGAGATCGTGGATGGCAAGACCATCATGCTGTTGCAGCATCTGGAACTGCGGATGTTGAAAGAAGGCTGGTAAGCCCGTCCCATCCACACAGCACGTACATGCAATTTTCCTTGGCGGGTCCACGGCACACTTCCCTCATCGCTGATAGTGGGAAGCAGAGGGGCACGCCATGGATCCAGCCGCCAAGACAGGGGCCGACGAAGTCGTCACCCTGGTGGTCAAACACCGCATCAAATCCGGCCTTGAGGCCGACTACGAAGCCTGGCTGCGGCGCATCGTGCGCATTGCCGGCGAACGGCCCGGGCACCTGGGCGTCGACGTGGTGCGCGGCAAGCAGGACGGCCTGGCGCTGTTTACCTGCGTGCTGCGCTACCGCTCCACCGACGACCTGCAACACTGGCTCGAATCGCCCCAACGCAAGGCCCTGATCGACGAAGCCGCGCCGATGCTCGCCGATGGCGACCAGACCGAAATCGGTGCCGTCAACGAATTCTGGTTCACCCCCCTGGCCGACGGCAGCGCGCCGCCGCCGCGCTGGAAACAGGCGGTGGTGTCGCTGTGCGTGATCCTGCCGCTGACCCTGCTGGTGCCGATTATCTGGGGCCCGCTGCTGCGCCTGCATCCCTTGCTCTCTAACTACGTGGTGTCCACGTTCCTGGTCACCGTGACCATCGTGGTGCTGGTGGTCTACGTGATGATGCCGGCCGCCACGCGCCTGTTCGCTCCCTGGCTTGAAGCCTCTGTAAAGGAAACCCTATGAACGCCGATCTGATCCTGTTCAATGGCCAGTTCCACACCGTGGACCGTGAAAACCCGCGTGCGACCGCCGTCGCCATCCACCAGGGCCGCTTCGTTGCCGTCGGCACCGACGCTGAAGCGATGGCCCTGCGTGGCAGCGCGACCCAGGTCATCGACCTTAAGGGCCGCACGGTCATCCCGGGTCTCAACGACTCGCACCTGCACCTGATTCGTGGCGGCCTGAACTACAACCTCGAACTGCGCTGGGAAGGCGTGCCGTCCCTGGCCGATGCCTTGCGCATGCTCAAGGATCAGGCCGACCGTACGCCGACACCGCAGTGGGTGCGTGTGGTCGGTGGCTGGAACGAATTCCAGTTCGCCGAAAAGCGCATGCCGACCCTGGAGGAACTCAACCAGGCCGCGCCGGATACCCCGGTGTTCGTGTTGCACCTGTACGACCGCGCCTTGCTCAACCGTGCGGCTCTGCGCGTGGCAGGCTACACCAAGGACACGCCGAACCCGCCGGGTGGCGAGATCGTGCGCGACAGCAATGGCAACCCCACCGGCATGCTGGTAGCGCGGCCCAATGCGATGATCCTGTATTCGACCCTGGCCAAAGGCCCGAAACTGCCGTTGGAATACCAGGTCAATTCGACTCGCCAGTTCATGCGCGAACTCAATCGCCTGGGCCTGACCAGCGCCATCGATGCCGGCGGCGGTTTCCAGAACTATCCCGATGACTACGCAGTGATCGAGCAACTGGCCAAGGACCAACAGTTGACGGTGCGCATCGCCTACAACCTGTTCACCCAAAAGCCCAAGGAAGAACTCAGCGACTTCAAGAACTGGACCGGCAGCGTCACCCTGCACCAGGGCGACGACTACCTGCGCCACAACGGCGCCGGTGAAATGCTGGTGTTCTCCGCCGCCGACTTCGAAGACTTCCTCGAACCGCGCCCCGACCTGCCGTTGACCATGGAGCAGGAACTGGAACCGGTGGTGCGTCACCTGGTGGAGCAGCGCTGGCCGTTCCGCTTGCATGCCACCTACGACGAATCGATCTCGCGCATGCTCGACGTATTCGAGAAGGTCAATCGGGATATTCCGTTCAATGGCCTGCCGTGGTTCTTCGACCACGCCGAAACCATCACCCCGAAAAACATCGAACGCGTACGCGCCCTGGGCGGTGGTATTGCGATCCAGGACCGCATGGCGTTCCAAGGCGAATATTTCGTCGAGCGCTACGGCGCCAAAGCCGCCGAAGCCACGCCGCCGATCAAGCGCATGCTGGCTGAAGGCGTGCCGGTCGGCGCCGGCACCGATGCCACCCGCGTATCGAGCTACAACCCCTGGACCTCGTTGTACTGGATGGTCAGCGGCCGCACTGTGGGCGGTTTGGAACTGCATGCCGAGGGCCTGCCGCGCCTTACCGCGCTGGAATTGTTCACCCATGGCAGCGCCTGGTTCTCTTCGGAGCAGGGCAAGAAGGGCCAGATCAAAGTCGGCCAATTGGCGGACGTCGCCGCGCTGTCGGCGGATTTTTTCAGCGTCGATGAAGAGGCCATCAAGTGGATCGAATCGGTGCTGACCGTGGTCGGCGGCAAAGTGGTGTACGGCGCCGGCGACTTCGAAGACTACGCACCGCCGCGCGTGCCGGTGCTGCCGGACTGGTCGCCGGTGGTCAAGGTGCCAGGGCACTGGCGCCCCAGCTCACCGTTGCAGGCCCAGGTTCACCAATGCAGCGGCCCGTGCGGCGTGCATGCCCACAGCCATGAAAAAGCGCGCCTTTCCAGCGTGCCGGTCAGCGACTTCCAGGGTTTCTGGGGCGCGTTCGGCTGCTCGTGCTTTGCCTTTTAATCCCAACCCAAGGAGTTAACCCCATGACGTACAAGCGCTTGAACAAAGATGACGCAGTGGTGCTGTTGGTGGATCACCAGACCGGCCTGATTTCCCTGGTACAGGATTTCTCCCCCAACGAGTTCAAGAACAACGTGCTGGCCCTGGCCGATGTCGCCAAATTCTTCAACTTGCCGACCATCCTCACCACCAGCTTCGAAAGCGGCCCTAATGGCCCGTTGGTGCCGGAGCTCAAGGCCATGTTCCCGGACGCGCCGTACATCGCCCGGCCTGGCCAGATCAACGCCTGGGATAACGAAGACTTTGTCAAAGCGGTCAAGGCCACCGGCCGCAAGCAGATCATCATTGCCGGTGTGGTGACGGACGTGTGCGTAGCGTTCCCGACCCTGTGCGCTCTGGCCGAAGGCTTTGAGGTGTTCGTGGTCACGGACGCGTCCGGCACCTTCAACGAAACCGTGCAACAAGCCGCGTGGGCACGCATGACCGCCGCCGGCGCGCAACTGGTCAACTGGTTCGCCGTGGCCTGCGAACTGCAAGTGGACTGGCGCAACGACATGGAAGGCCTGGCCAACCTGCTGTCGCCGCGTATCCCCAACTACCGCAACCTGATGAACAGCTACTCGGCGTTCACCGCCAAGTAACCGGTTCTCACGCCTGTAGGTCATCGATGTGGGAGGGGGCTTGCCCCCTCCCACATTTGATTTGTGGTGTTGCGATCATCCGGTTATAAAGCCCTGCAAATGTCCACCGAGAAGCGACAATGAACCCCTTCGAAGACATGCGCCTGTTCTGCCAGGTCATGGAGTCCGGCAGTTTCACCGCTGCCGCCGAACAGCTGGGCCTGTCCAAGCAGTTCGTCAGCCGCCGCTTGATCCAACTGGAAGACCGCCTGGGCGTGCGCTTGCTCAATCGCTCCACGCGTCGGTTGGATGTCACGCCCCTGGGGCAGAGTTATTACGAATCCGCGTTGCGTCTGCTCGGTGAAGTCGAGCAGGTGGAGCAGGGCATTGCCGGGCAGAACAGCGAGCCGCGCGGCACCATCCGCCTCAGTGCGCCGCTGTCGTTTGCCATCGCCCACCTGGGCTGTCTGTTGCCGTTATTTCTGCAACGCTATCCGCAGGTGACGGTGGAGGTCGACCTCAGCGACCGCCCCGTGGACCTGATCGGCGAGGGCTACGACCTGGTGCTGCGCATCGGCACCCTGGAAGATTCCACGTTGATCGCGCGCCGCATCGCCAGCATCGCGCGGGTCTACTGCGCCAGCCCCGACTACCTGGCGTTGCGCGGCACGCCGCAGAAACCCGAGGACCTGACCGACCACGACTGCCTGCCGTACGGCCACGGCCGCCAGGTGCAATGGCGCTTCAAGGGCAAAGTGCAGGCGCTGAACGTCTGCGGGCGCATGCGCGTGAATAACGGCGACTTGCTGCGCGACACCGCGATTGCCGGGCTGGGCGTCACCTACCTGCCCACCTTTATCGTCGGCGATGCCTTGCAGGACGGGCGGCTGGTCACGGTGCTCGATGAGTTCGCCCCCGAGGCGCTAACTTTGTCGGCGGTATATCCCCAGCACCGCCAAAGCTCACGGCCAGTGCAGGCGCTGGTGGAGTTTTTGCGCGAGCGCCTGGCTAGCGGCTGTTGAACAACTGACGGATCAGGTTCGGTGTGCTGCCGGTCCAGCGTTTGAAGGCGCGGCGAAAGTTGGCCGCGTCGTTGAAGTTCAGATAGGCCGCCACCTCATCGTTGCTATAACCCTTGACCTGATACAGGTGCAACGCCACCTGCTTGCGCACGCGGTCGACCTGTTCCTGGAAACCGGTGTCGTGTTTGTGCAGTTTGCGCTTGAGGGTCGCCGGGCTCATGGCGAACGCCTGCGCCGCCTGTTCCAGGTTGGGCGGCTGGCGCACCTGATCGCGCAGGTAATCGTAGAGGCAGTCGAGAAAACTGTCGGCAAAGCCGAGCTGGTCGATCTGTGCATGGGCTTGTTGACGCGCGACTTGAGCGGCAGTGGCCGAGGCGCCGGGCCAGGCATGTGTCAGGTATTGGCGAGGGATGCACAGCATGTCCAAAGGGCGCGCGAAACGCGTGTTTTCACCCAGGTTTACCCAGTACTGCTCGACATAGCGCGGCTCGGCATGGCTGAAGCTGCACGCCCAGGGCAGGCGCTCACCGCTGAGCCATTGGCTCATGGCAACCAGCGAAGTCATGCTGGCTTCAAGCAGGAAACGCCAGTGCTCGCCGGCCCCGCAACTGTCCTGCCAATACAGGTAGGCGTGGTGCTCGTCCAACTCCAGATGCAGCGCCACCAGCGGGCTGAGCAACACCTGCAACTGGATCAGCACCTCCAGCGCCTGGTGCAGGTTTTGCGCATGGCCCAGGGCATGGCTGGCGGCGCCGTAGTAGCCGGGCAATAGGCGTTGGCCGAACAGAAAGCTGCTGTCGTCGGCGTCGAGCAACTTGCGGCTGTTACCGATCAATCCCAGAAACTGCTGCGGGCTCAGGCGCGCGTTGCCGGCCAGGATGTCCTCGTGGAAAAGCCCGGTGCCGCGCAGCAAGCGATGGCTGTCGATGCCCCGCGACAGTGCCAGGTCGATCAGCGTGGCGGGTTGATAGTGCCCAGGGATAAAGCGGCAGTCGCTTTCATACCAGCGGGTGTTGATGGCCATGTCAGGCACTTTTCGCCAGGGGCTGCTTGGCCTTGGCCAACGCCAGGTTGAGGCGTTTGAGCAGGTCGTGGGGCGGTTCGTCCAGGGCCATCACCACCGCTGTGGAGGCCGCCAGTTGCAGGCGCTCGCCTTGTTGCCGGGTCTTGTGGGCCAGGCCACGCACCGCTTGCTGCAATTCCAGCGCGATGTCTTTGGCCTGGCGCTCGCCGGTGTTGGGCAGCAGCACCACAAAGCGGTCGCCGGCCAGGCGGCACAACAAGTCCTGGCGGCGCAGGTTGAGCAACAGCAACTGGCTGAGGGCTTGCAGCACCGCATCGCCTTCGGCATGCCCATAGGCCTGGTTAATGGCGGCGAAGTTGTCCAGATCCAGGGCCAGCAGCGACAGCGGTTGGGCCTGCTCGCGGCTGTCCTGAAGGCTCTCGGCCAATTGCCGCTTGAGGTAGTCGGCACCGCCCAGGGGCGTGAGCTTGTCGAACAAGCGATGTTCGCGGAACACCCGCTCGCGTTTCTCCATTTGCGCACTGATCGCCAGTTGCTCGCGGTGCCAGTGGTAGATGCCGAGGGTCAGCAGGATCATGCCCACCGGCATCGGGCCGGACTCCAGCCAGTGGTCCCAGGTGATGCTGTCGGGCAAGCGGATAAATTCATCCAGGCTGTCGATCCACCAGGAAAAAAAGATGCACGCCAGGCCCAGCACCAGATAGTTGGTCACGCGCCCGGCGGGGCGGCTCTTGAGCACCAGCCCCAGCCATACCAGCGCCAGCAGCGCCGAACCGCCTTCGCCGACGATATCCAGCCACTCCCATTCGCTGACGCTTTTGAGCTCGCCACAGGCCAGGTGCAGGATCAGCCCCAGATTGGCGGCAATCAGCAGCAGGGCGAGTTTCCAGCGGTGGGGTTTGAGCACGGAGAACATAGCCGCGAGTCCTTGGGCAAAGAAGCGAAGGGCGCCAGCACAGCAGATGGATGTGACGGTTGGATGACAACGGGGAAAGGTCGAATCAGCTCACCACAAACACGCCGCGCCACAAAAAGCGGGCTTGTTGTGGTGAGCGGGCTTGCCCCGCGCTGGGCTGCGAAGCGGCCCCAAACCCAGGCGCCTCGGTGTATCAGCTAAAACCACATCGCGTGGAATGGGGGCCGCTTCGCAGCCCAGCGCAGGGCAAGCCTGCTCACCACAACACCCTCATTTTCTCCTGCTATGTAGATACCTATGCCCTTCATGGCGGTGGGATAGCTGGCATATCTGTTGGCTGCTAAACAGCCATCGGGGGCAAGCCCCCTCCCACAGGGGAGATTTTTGCAGGTCATATCAGCTCATTTCATCTCAGCATATGGCTGAAAGCCGCGGTTTACAGGGCTTTACGCCGATCGCTGTCACAGAACCGTCATCCCCCACCCCTAGCGTGCCCTCCCAGTTGCCGGGCCTTTTGCCTGGCGTCGAACGGATTCTTGGGGAGGATTGCATGTACAAGCGCACCGGGCTCGTCAGCTTCACGCTTACCGCCTTGGCCCTGGCGATAGCCAGCGAGCGGCTCTATGCGGCCGACGCGGCCACCACCGAGCATGTCGACGTGGTCGGTCAGGCCGCCGCGATCAGCCAGGCGCTCAAGGAGCAGCGCAGTGCCGACAGCATCAAGAGTGTGGTGCATGCCGATGGCGTGGCGCAGTTGCCGGATGAGAACGTCGCCGAAGCGGCGCAACGTCTGCCGGGCATCAGCGTGGAGCGCGACCAGGGCGAAGGGCGTTTCGTCAGCGTGCGTGGCCTGGGCCCGGACCTCAACAGCGTGACCATCAACGGCACCCTGGTGCCCGCCCCTGAGAGCGCCCGCCGCGCCGTGGCCCTGGACGTGTTGCCGTCGGAGCTGGTGCAGTCACTGTCGGTGATCAAGACCCTCACCCCGGACATGGACGCCAACTCCCTGGGCGGCACCGTCGATGTGCAAAGCCTGTCGGCCTTCGATCACAAAGGCCTGTTCTACACCGGCAGCAGCGAAGCCAGCTACGACAAGAACACTCGCCAGACCAGCCCCAAATTCTCCGGGGCCGCCAGTAACCGCTTCAGCCTCGGCGATGGTATCGACAACTTCGGCGTGGCCGCGGCGCTGAGCTGGCAGAAGCGCGACTTCGGCTCGGACAACGTCGAGACCGGCGGCGCCTGGGACTTCACCGACGGTGCCCGGCTCAACGAGTTCGAACAGCGCGACTACGACATCAGCCGCGAACGCGCCGGCGGTGGCCTGAACTTCGACTACAAACCCGATGACCTGAGCAGCTACTACCTGCGCACCCTGTACAGCCGCTACACGGACACCGAGACCCGCAACTCCACCAGCCTGGAATTCGCCGACCCGCAGGCACCCGGCCAGTTGGGCGAGGCCGAGGGCAAGCGCAAGCTTAAGAACCGCGAAGAGACCCAGGAGATTCAGTCCTACGTGTTCGGCGGCGAACGCATGCTCGGCCTGTGGACCCTCAGTGGCCAGGCCGGTTACAGCCAGTCCAGCGAAGACAGCCCCGCGCATATTGCCGGCGCCACCTTCGACGGCGGTGACTTCGCCAACAGCGGTTTCTATGACAAAGACAAACCGCGCCCGATCATCGGCAGCGCCTTCTACGACCCGGCCAACTTCACCCTCGACAAAGTCGACTGGGAAAAACAGAACACCAAAGACACTGAGAAAAACCTGCGCCTGGACCTGGCCCGCGACTACGACCTGAGCGGCTATGCGTCCCAGGTCAAATTCGGCGGCAAGGTCAGCCGGCGCAACAAGGACAACGACCTGGAAGCCTGGGTCTACAAGGATTTCGACAGCCTGGGCTTTACCGACCAGCAGCTCAGCCTGACGCAATTCCAGAAGGGCAATGTCGACTATCGCCTGGGCAACTACGGCCCTGGCATCAGCGCCAGCGGCATCAAGCAGTTGATCGGCGGCCTCAACCGTGCGGACTTCTATGACGAGACCGAATCCCGGGTCAACGACTTCACCATGCGTGAAGACATCAACGCCGGTTACCTGATGAACACGATCGATATCGACGACTGGCGCTTTATCGCCGGCCTGCGCTACGAAGGCACCGAGTTCGAAGCCAAGGGCACCGGCGCCACCGACGGTCAGTTCACCGCCACCGACACCCGGCGCCGCTACCACCATTGGCTGCCGGGCCTGCACGCGCGCTATCAGATCGACAAGAACACCCAGGTGCGTGCAGCCTGGACCAAATCCGTGGTGCGCCCGACCTTCGGCCAACTGGCGCCGGGTTTTGTGATCGACGATGACGAGGCCACCTTCGGCAACCCGGACCTCAAGCCGTTGGAATCGAGCAATCTGGACCTGGGCATCGAGCACTTCATGGGGCGTGCCGGCACCGTCTCGGCGTTTGTGTTCTACAAGGACATCCAGAATTTCGTCTACAACACCGACCTGGCCGGTACCGGGGCCTGGACCAACTTCGCCGAGGCCCACACCTACGCCAATGGCGACAGCGCCAAGCTGTATGGCCTGGAGCTGGCTTACTCGCAGAAATTCGACTGGCTACCCGCGCCGTGGAACGGCCTGCTGGTGGGCGCCAACAGCACATTCAGCCGCTCCAGCGCGGACATCGAAGGCTTCGACGCTGCCAGTGGCACTCACCGCAAGCGCAACATCAGCCTGCCCAGCCAGTCGGACACCGTCGGCAACCTGATGCTTGGTTGGGAAGACGACAAGCTCAGCCTGCGCCTGTCGGCCAACTACAAATCGGCCTACCTGTATGAGCTGGCGTCGATCAACGACAAGGCCCATGACCTGCATGTGGACGCGCAGACTTTCGTCGACTTCAGCGCGCGCTATTCACTGAGCAAGAACCTGCAAGTCAGCTTCGAGGCCCAGAACCTTACCGATGAGTCGTACTTCGTCTACACCGGCCACCGCAGCTACAACGGCCAGTACGAAGAGTACGGCCCCACCTACAAAGTGGGCCTGACCTTCACGCATTTCTAACTCACTCAATTCCAATGTGGGAGGGGGCTTGCCCCCGATGAGGGCCTGTCAATTGACGCATCAGTAGCTGACCCACTGAAGCCCCCCAAGCCCACAGCGTTCTGCATTTTTCCGAAGGATTTGTTCGTTCATGAGAATTTCCAAGCTGTACCTGCTGATCGCCCTGGCCACCAGCGGCCCCGTCTTCGCCGCCGATCTGGCCCTGACGCCCTGGGGCCCCAGCCTGAGGGCCGAAGCCGTGGCCATCCTGCCCGACGGTCAGACGCGCCTCACCGCCAGCCCGCGTGACGGTCTGCAATTGCTCGACAGCAAGGGCGCCGAACTGGCGCGTTTCAACGGTCACTTCAGCAGCCTCGATACACGCGCCACTGGCCCCCACGCAGTGGTCGCCAGCCTCGACAACGACCGCCAGCAGGCACTGCTGATCAACCTCGATACCGCCGCTAAAACCTGGGGCCAGCCGCTGTACCTGCCGCCCCGCGACTTTCCGGTAAACGGTCTGTGCCTGTACCGCGACGCGGCGGCCAACCTGTTTGTGTTCCTGGTCGGGGAGGAGGGCAAGGGCGAGCAATGGCTGGTAGGCAATGGCTCGACGCTGCTCGCTGAAGCCCGCCGTGTGCGTGGGGTGCCGTTGCCGCCGTCGGCGCAGTTCTGCCAGGTGGACGACGCCACGCAGCAACTGGTGGTGAACGAAGAAAACGTCGGCTGGTGGGCCTACCCGGCGCATCCCGAAGCCGCGGTGAAACGCACGCCGGTGACGCTGTTCGATGATTCCAAGCGTGAAGCCGGGGCCATGGCGCTGGTGCCGGGGGGGATGGTCGCCCTGGACCCGAAAACCGCGCAGTTGCACCTGTTCCAGTCCTCCGGCGCGCGCTGGGTAGAGCAACCGAGCCTGGGTCTGCCCGGCCTCAAGGAGCCGGAGCAACTGGCAATCAACGGTCGGCAATTGCTGGTACGCGACGACGACAACGGCCAACTGTATCAAGGCACCCTCGACTGGCAGGCCAAACCCGTGCCGGTCGCGCCGGTGCTGCCGGAGGTCGCCGCGCTGCGCCAGAGCGAGCCGGTGGGGCGTCAGGGCGACGCGGCGGATGACCCGGCGATCTGGGTTCACCCCGAGCACCCTGGGCAGAGCCGCGTGCTCGGCACTAACAAAAAACAGGGCCTGCTGGTCTACGACCTCGACGGCAAGCTGCTGCAAGAGCTGGCGGTGGGGCGCTTGAACAACGTCGACGTGCGCCCGCGTTTCAAGCTTGGCCAGCAGACCGTGGACCTGGCCGTGGCAAGCAATCGCGATCGCAACAGCCTGAGCCTGTTCAGCATCGACCGGCAGACCGGCGAGTTGCGCGAGGCTGGTGAAGTGCCGACGCCGCTCAAGGAGATCTACGGCATGTGCCTGTTCCAGCCCGCCGGCGGCGACATTTATGCGATCGCCAACGGCAAGGACGGCACCTTCCTGCAATACCGCCTCAGCGCCCCGGACGGGCGCGTGCAGGGTGAGCTGGTGCGCCAGTTCAAGGTCGACAGCCAGCCTGAAGGCTGCGTCGCCGACGACCAGCGCCAGCGCTTGTTTATCGGCGAAGAAGACGTGGGCGTGTGGGCGGTGGATGCCCGTGCCGATCAGCCGGCGACCCTGACCAGCGTGATCAAGGTCGGCGAACAATTGCACGCGGACGTCGAGGGCCTGGCGCTGTACCAGAGTGCGCAGCATGACTACCTGGTGATCTCCAGCCAGGGCAATGACAGCTACCTGGTGCTGGATGCCGAGCCGCCGTTCGCCAGTCGCGGTGCCTTCCGGGTCGGCCTGAACGCCGCTGCCGGTATCGACGGCGCATCGGAAACCGATGGCCTGGAAGTCACCGCCGTCAACCTCGGCGGGCCGTGGAACCAAGGCCTGCTGGTAGTGCAGGACGGGCGCAAACGCATGCCTGAGCAAACCCAGAACTTCAAGTTCGTGCCCTGGGCCGATGTGACCCGCACGTTGAAGTTGCCTTGAGCTGTCATGACTTTTTAATCACTGCACGTTAAACGGATAGAGGACATTCACCATGCACGCGACGATGGAACATATGACGATCTGGGGCTTGATCAGCGACGCCAGCCTGTTGGTCAAGGCGGTGATGGTCACTTTGCTGCTGGCCTCGTTGTGCAGCTGGTACCTGATTATTCAGCGCGGCACGGTGCTGCGGCGTCTGGAGCGGCAGTTGAACGGCTTTGTGCAACGCTTTCGTGCGGCGCCGGATTTGCACGGGCTGTACCGCGACACCCTGCAGGCGGGCGAGGGTGGAGTGGCGCCGATCTTCATCGCCGGGGTCCAGGAATACCAGCACCTGCATAGCCATGATCCGGCGGTGCTCGAAGGGGTGGAGCGGGCCTTGCAGGTGGCGATCACCGCGCAGGAAATCGAGCTGGAAAAAGGTTTGCAGTTCCTTGCCACCGTGGGTTCGGTGAGCCCGTATATCGGTTTGTTCGGCACCGTGTGGGGCATCATGAATTCGTTCCTCGGCTTGTCCCAGGTGCAACAGGCCACATTGTCCACGGTGGCGCCGGGGATCGCCGAAGCGTTGATCGCCACGGCCATCGGTCTGTTTGCGGCGATTCCGGCGGTGATTGCGTATAACCGCTTTTCGGCGCGCAGCCAGACCTTGCTCACCCGCTATTACGCCTTTGGCAACGAGCTGCAAGTGCGGCTGCATCGCACCCTGCGCGGTACGCCGATCAACCTGGCCGCGGCCGCCTGAGCAGGAGTACTCCCATGTTAGTCAGGCCACAACGCAAGCACGGGCCCAAGGCCGAAATGAACGTGGTGCCGTATATCGACGTGATGCTAGTGCTGCTGGTGATCTTTATGGTCACCGCGCCGATGCTGACCCAGGGCGTGAAGATCGAACTGCCCAAGGTTGCCGCCGAGGCGCTGGCCACCGACACCCGCCAGCAAATCCTCACCTTGTCGGTGCAGGCCGACGGCGGTTACTACTGGAACCTCGGCGAGGAACTGGACACCCAGCACCAGACCGACAGCGCGGTGAGCCTGGAAGAAATGGGCGCCAAGGTCGCGCAGGTGGTGGCGGCGCGCAGTGACACCCAGGTGTATATCCGCGCCGATGACAATGCCGGGTATGGCCTCGTGGTGGCTGCCATGGCGGTGTTGCAAAAGGGCGGTGTCAGCAACCTGGGGCTGGTGACCGAGGCCCCGCAATGACGGCGATGATCATGCACAGTCCCACCTTGCCGATGGCCTCCGCGGCGCCTTCGGGCTTTTGGCGCAACAGCCTGGCCGCCGGTTTGGCGGTGGCCTTGCATGTGATTGTGCTGGCGCTGTTGATGCTGGGCTGGGCGCCACAACCGCCCACGCCGGAGGCCCCGAGCGTGATGCACACCCAACTGGTGATGCTGCCCCCGGCGCCGGTCCCAGTACCGGCCCCCGAACCGGTTGCGGTGACGCCGCCAGCGCCGGAACCGGTGGTACTGCCAACGCCGGTCAAACCCGCAGTCGATCCTCGTGTGCAGGCACAAAAGCTCGAAAAAGCCGCCTTGGCGCGTAAGCGTGTCGAAGAAAAGAAAGCAGAGCAGCAACAACAGCAGCGCCTGGCCAGCGAACAGCGCGAGCGTGAACAGGAACAGCAACGCCAGGCCCAACAACGCCAGGCCGCCGAAACAGCCCGCGCCGCCACCCCTGCGCCGGCTCCGGCTTTCGACAGCCGCCAATACATGCCATTGAGCAAGGAAGCCCCGGAATACCCCGAACGGGCCCTGGACAAAAACATCGAAGGCGACTGCTCGGTGGAATACACCGTCAACCCCCAGGGCCGCGTGGAAAACCCCAAAGTACTGGACGGCTGCCACCCGTTGTTTATCCGCCCATCGTTGGCGGCTGCCAACACCTTCCGCTACCAGCCGAGGATCGTTGATGGCAAGGCCGTGGCCGTGCCGGCGGTGCGCAATACCTTTCACTACCGCATCAAATGACCGACCGGGCCTTGCGCCAGTCCTAAGACCAGCGGTAACCCAAGGTGGGAGGGGGCTTGCCCCCGATGGCGGTGGGTCAGCAACCCAGGTATCGACTGAGCAGGCCCCATCGGGGGGCAAGCCCCCTCCACAGGTTTAACGGCGTTGACTTGAACACAGTGGTCCCCGGCTCGGTCGCCCGGTTTTACACCCATCCAAAGGCCAGCGGTAACCAGGGTGGGAGGGGGCTTGCCCCCGATAGCAGTGGGTCAGCAACACAGGTATCGACTGAGCAGGCCCCATCGGGGGCAAGCCCCTCCCACAGGTTTGACGGCGTTGACTTGAGCACAGTGGCCCCCGGCTCGGTCGCCCGGTTTTACATCCATCCAAAGACCAGCGGTAACCAAGGTGGGAGGGGGCTTGCCCCCGATAGCAGTGGGTCAGCAGCGCAGGTATCGACTGAGCAGGCCCCATCGGGGGCAAGCCCCCTCCCACAGGTTTGACGGCGTTGACTTGAACACAGTGGTCCCCGGCTCGGTCGCCCGGTTTTACATCCATCCAAAGGCCAGCGGTAACCAGGGTGGGAGGGGGCTTGCCCCCGATAGCAGTGGGTCAGCAACACAGGTATCGACTGGGCAGGCCCCATCGGGGGCAAGCCCCCTCCACAGGTTTGATGGCGTTGACTTGAGCGCAGTGGCCCCCGGCTCGATCGCCAGGTTTTACACCCATCCAAAGGCCAGCGGTAACCAAGGTGGGAGGGGGCTTGCCCCCGATAGCGGAGGGTCAGGCGCGCATGTATCGACTGAGCAGGCCCCATCGGGGGCAAGCCCCCTCCCACAGTTTTGACGGCGTTGACTTGAGCACAGTGGTCCCCGGCTCGGTCGTCAGGGTTTACACCCATCCAAAGGCCAGCGGTAACCAGGGTGGGAGGGGGCTTGCCCCCGATAGCAGTGGCTCAGCAACACAGGTATCGACTGAGCAGGCCCCATCGGGGGCAAGCCCCCTCCCACAGGTTTGACGGCGTTGACTTGAGCACAGTGGCCCCCGGCTCGGTCGCCAGGGTTTACACCCATCCAAAGACCAGCGGTAACCAAGGTGGGAGGGGGCTTGCCCCCGATGGCGGTGGGTCAGCAACACAGGTATCGACTGAGCAGGCCCCATCGGGGGCAAGCCCCCTCCACAGGTTTGATGGCGTTGACTTGAGCGCAGTGGCCCCCGGCTCGATCGCCAGGTTTTACACCGATCCAAAGGCCAGCGGTAACCAGGGTGGGAGGGGGCTTGCCCCCGATAGCAGTGGGTCAGCAACCCAGGTATCGACTGAGCAGGCCCCATCGGGAGCAAGCCCCCTCCCACAGGTTTGACGGCGTTCCTGTCACGAAAATATGCCTAGGCGATTTGCTCTTCAGTACGCAGTTGCGCGCTCATCTCGTCGCAGCTGTGTGCCCAGTCCTGCAGCCACTGCGGCATCGGTGGCGAAGCTTCTTCCAGCCCCAGTTCCCGAACAAACTCACTCGGCGGCAAGGTGCCTTTGGCCGAGCGGAATAGCCCGCGCATTACCACCACCCCAACCACGCGGCCGCGACTGACGAAACGATGTTCCATCAGGCTCCACTTATGGTCCCAGCCGAGCATGCGGGTGTGCACTTCGAACGCTTCGAACAGTTTCAATTCGCGACGGAATTTGCCCCAGGTATCGCCCACGATCGGCAATGCCTTATGCCGCAGGGCGACGCGAAAGGCGCCGGTGCGTAGCACGAAGTCCATGCGCGCTACGTCCGCCAGGGTGAAATAACGACCATTGGTGACATGCCGGTTGATGTCCAGGTCCAGAGGCCAGACGCGCATCCGCACCACCGTGGTGGCCAGGCCATGGGCAGGTGTGCGCCACGGGCGACGGCACAGCATATACAGCAAGCGAAACCACAGATTCATCAGTCCATCCGAGCCTTGATCAAAAGCGGCACTTTAATAAGCAGACGAGGGCTGGGGTAGGTCCGCAAATGACTGATTTCAGGCAAATCGTGCAATTGGGTGAATTGAGCAGAACGCCAGGCGAAAAAAAACCGGCTGATCAGGCCGGTTTGGGGTGCCTCGCAAACAGCGAGGGGGTTAAGCGTGGTTGTCCAGCAAACGATCCGCACCGCCTTCGGCCAGAGCACGTTCCTGCAAACGATCCGCACCGCCTTCAGCCAGAGCGCGTTCCTGCAAACGATCCGCACCGCCTTCAGCCAGAGCGCGTTCCTGCAAACGATCCGCACCGCCTTCGGCCAGAGCACGTTCCTGCAAGCGATCCGCACCGCCTTCGGCCAGAGCGCGTTCCTGCAAGCGATCCGCACCGCCTTCGGCCAGAGCGCGTTCCTGCAAACGATCCGCACCGCCTTCAGCCAGGCCACGTTCCTGTAAACGGTCGGCGCCACCTTCGGCGACACGGTTTTCCATCAGGCGATCCGCGCCGCCTTCGGCCAACACGGGGTGAGCGAATGCGTTGGCAGCGAGTACCGAGAAAGCAAGGCTAAGCAAGAGTTGGCGTTTCATGAGAGTGTGCTCCGAGTCATTAAGTTGGGGTGTTGCTGTGTATGGGTTGGATGTTACGCGTTGCTTTTTTTAAGAGAACTTCATTGGGCTGATGGTGACTATCGACGCCAGCGATGGCCCGGTTTCCCGGGCCACCGCGCGGTCGGTCATGGCATCTGTGGCAGTTCCTGAGGTCGCAGGTCGAACACCAACACCTCGGCGTCCTCGCCCTGGCTCAGGCGAATCTGGCGCTCATCCCGCACCCGGGCGCCGTCGCCTTCTTCCAGGCGCTGGCCGTTGACCTCAACGCTGCCGCGAGCCACATGGATGTACACATACCGCGCCGGTGGCAGGTCCAACGTCGCGGTTTCTTCGGCGTTGAACAGCCCGGCGTAGACCCGTGCGTCCTGGCGCACGCTGAGGGAACCGTCGGCGCCGTCCGGCGAGATGATCAACTGCAAGCGTCCGCGTTTTTGCGCTTCGCTGAAGTGCTCTTGCTGATAGCGCGGCTCTGCGCCGGCCACCGAGGGCACGATCCAGATCTGCAGGAAGTGCACGCCTCGGGTCTGGCTGTGGTTGAACTCGCTGTGGGCCACGCCGCTGCCGGCGCTCATCAGTTGCACATCGCCGGGGCGGATCACCGAGCCGGTGCCCAAGGTGTCCTTGTGCTCCAGGGCGCCTTCGAGCACATAGGAGAAAATCTCCATATCGCGGTGCGGGTGCTGGCCGAAGCCTTTGCCGGCGGCGACGCGGTCATCGTTGATCACCAGCAGGTCGGAAAAACCCTGCTCGGCGGGGTTCCAGTAGTTGGCGAACGAGAAGGTGTGGAACGACTTCAACCAACCATGATTGGCGGCGCCGCGTTCGGATGCTTTGCGTAGGGTCAGCATGGTCTTTGTCCTCAAGTGAGCGCGGTCTGCGACATGCAGTGCGCTGGCGTTGAGGAGAAGGTTACTGGTTGTCTTTTAATTCATTAAGAAGATGAAAACTGAATAACTGTCCACTTGCGGTTGACAGTTGCGAGCGTGCAATAATGAGCGCCGCCTTCTTCTCTATGGACCCTCCGCACAATGAAAACCGTGGCCATGGCGCTGTTCCCGGACTTCCTCCTGCTCGACATGGCCGGGCCGCTCGAAGTGTTCTCCATTGCCAATCGCTACCTGCCCCCTGCGCAGCATTATCGAATCCTCACCCTGGGCACCGAGTCTGGCCCGTTGCGCGCCTCCAATGGGGTGATGGTGCAGGCCGACCTGTTGCTGGAGCAGGCCCTGGACGCTTATGACCTGTTGCTGGTGCCCGGCGGCCCTGGCGCCTACAACGAGTGCCACCCGGCGTTGCTGCCGTGGCTCAGGGCGGCGGTGCCACGGGCGCGGCGCTTCGGTTCGATCTGCACCGGCGCCTTTGTGCTGGGGTACGCCGGGCTGCTGGACGGTCATCGCGTCACCACTCACTGGCACTACACCGAGCGACTGATCAAGGCGTTCCCCAAGGCTATCGTGGAGACCGATCGCATCTACTTGCAGGACGGGCGCCTGATCACTTCCGGCGGGGTCACCGCGGGCATCGACCTGGCGTTGTCGGTGGTGGCTCAGGACCACGGCAAACAGGTGGCGGTGGAAGTGGCCAAGGTGCTGCTGGTGGTGATGAAGCGTCAGGGCGGCCAGGCTCAGTTCAGCCCGATGACCTCGGCCGTGGCGCCCCAGGAAACCCCGATCACCCGAGTGCAGAACCATGTTCTGGCCAATCTTGAACAGTCCTTCACCGTCGAATCCATGGCCGCTCTGGTTGATATGAGCGCGCGCCACTTTGCGCGGTTGTTCGCCAAGGATGTGCAGATGACGCCCATGGCCTTTCTGCAAGGTGCGCGCATCGACCGCGCGCGGCACTTGTTGGAAACCACCGAGCTGCCGCTCAAGACCGTGGCGTTCCACGCCGGTTTCGGCAGCGTGCGGCATATGCGCTTTCTCTTCAGTGAAAAACTCGGCCTGACCCCGACCCAATACCGACAACAGTTCAGTTAACGACACCATGTCCGTCTAGCGCACCGGATTGTCCGTATCGCTCCCTGTGCCAGCATTGTCCTGTCATTGCCAACTGGCAAGATAACGCCAAGCCCATGGAAAAGGATGCGCGAACGCCCAAGAACGGGTGTTTCAGCGCGATGACGAGACATGAACAACCCTCAGTCGATGGACGCTGATGGCACACTGCGCTTTGGTGCTTATGTCTTTCACCGCCAGCAACGCCTGGTCAGCAAGGCGGGTTGGCCGGTGCCGCTTGGCGGGCGCGCGCTGGACATCCTCGCGGTGCTGCTCGAAGCGCCGGGACAATTCATCGACAAGGCGACCTTGATCGAGCGCGTCTGGCCGTGCAGCGTGGTGGAAGAGAACAACCTGCGTGTGCATATCGCCGCGTTGCGCCGGGCGTTCGATGGGCAACGCTACATCCTCAATGATCCTCATCGCGGCTATTGCTTCGCGGCACCGGTGCACGGCGCACTGCCTTCGGTGGCGACGCCGTGCCACAACCTGGTTGCTCGGCTGACGCCGGTGATAGGCCGTGACGAAGTATTAGGCGTGCTGGTGCGGCGTCTGTCCGGCCAACGCCTGATGACCCTCACAGGTTGCGCCGGGGTGGGTAAGAGCACCCTGGCATTGGCCCTGGCCGAGCGGGTCTTGCCGCGCTATCGCGACGGCGTATGGTGGGTCGACCTGGCCACGGTGCAGACGCCGAAGGCGATGCTGGAGCAGGTGGCCGCGGTGCTGCAGCTGCAAGCCGGGAGCAGCGCCCATGAGCTGGGACGGCACTTGGCGTCGCGCCAGTTGCTGTTGGTGCTCGACGGCATTGACCTGCTATTGGTCGCGTGCCGGCAGTGGCTGCGCGTATTGCGTGAACTTGCGCCCCGGGTCAGCGTGCTGATCAGCAGTCGTGAACCGCTGCACCTTCCCGGCGAATGGGTGCTGCGCGTACCGCGCCTGGCGGTGCCCGCACCGGCGGCACTGGCCAGTGTCGAACAGGCGTTGGCCTGCCCGGCGGTGCAGCTGTTCGTGGCGCGCGCGCGGGCCGGGCAGCAAGGCTTTGAGTTGCGTCTTCAGGATCTGGCGCCGCTGCGCGATATCGTGCGACGCCTCGACGGCATTCCCCTGGCACTGGAGCTGGCGGCGGCGCAGGTCGACGCGCTAGGCATGCGTGGCGTGCAGGCGCAGCTGTGCAAGGGCTTACAGGTCTTGACTCGGGGGCGCCGCACGGCGGTTGAGCGGCATCAGTCCCTCGCGGCAGCCCTGGATTGGACCTACCAGCGCCTGAGCCTGCCGGAGCGCTGGTTGTTCCTGCAATTGGGGCTGTTCAAGCACGCGGTGAACTTGCCGACGTTGAGCGCGTTGGTGGCCGGCACCGAACTGGAGCATGCCGACCTGGCGTACCTGCTGACACGCTTGGTGAATGTCTCGCTGCTCAGCGTGGAGCCTGGTCCCGGATTGCCGCGTTACCGCCTGCTCAATTGCCTGCGCAACTATGCCCTGATGCAGTTGCGCGACCCACGGCAAGTGCAACGTTTGCAGCAGGGCTATGGGCATTACCTGGGGCTGGGTTCAGGCCGGCCGTTTGTCCTGCAACTGGTCGAGCAGGCGGCGAGCGTCGACTAGATCCGGCGTGGCGAACCCTTCGCTAAACCGTTCGTACACGCCTTTGAGCAGGTCGCGGGCGGCATCCGCGCGGCCCAGGCTTTGCCACAACCGTGCCATCGATGCGGCGCTGCGCAGTTCCCAGGCCAGGGCGCCTTGGGTGTTGGCCAGGTCGAGGGCTTCGCGCAGCAGGGGCTCGGCGGCCAATGTATCGCCCTGGCCCAACATCTGCTCGGCGGTTACCCGCAATAGTTCCGGCGCGCACCAACCGGCGGCACCCGTGCGTGCACGCGCGGCGTTCTGTGCATCGACCGGGCAGGCGCCGAGCGTGACCAGAATGTCTTCGATCAGCCCCAGACCTTGCAGGTCGCTGCGTTCCATGATGCCGATGTAATGCCCGGCCCAGGTCTGGAACAAATGCACCCCATGTTTATGCGACTGTTCCAGCAATAGCGCTTGCAGGTGCTGCGCTGCCGTCTGGTCGCCGTTGTAGCGTGCGATCACCACGCCGGCCAGGGCCAGGGTGTAGCAGATCGAGGTGCCGTGGTTGACCTGCACGGCCAGCTCCAATGCCTGGCTGGCGGTGCGCCAGGCGCGTTCGGGGTAACCCTGCAGCCATAGGATGCGCGCCAGGACGGTCAATGAAGCAACATTCTGGTCGTACTGTATGCCGATGCCGTGGGCGAACCGGTTCAAGTGGCCGCTGTGGGCCATGCGCTGGATCAGCTGTTCGGCATTCTGGCGGGCCAGGACCTGGTCGCCAGTGAAATGCTGGGCCAGCACCTGCAGGCGCTGATTGCTCAAGCCCAGCAGCGGATCGGTGCGCGGATCGAGGCGATCGAACTGCACGCTCTGGGCCCGCGCCTGGTCATAGCGCCCGCCACAGAGGTCGACCGCCATTTGCCCGGAGATCGCGCGCAACTGGCCGCCCAGGTCCTGGCTCTGCTCGGCCAGGCGCGCGGCTTCGGCGAATGCCGTGCCGCTCTGGGCCGCGCCGCCGACTGCGTGATAAACCAGGCTGCCCAAGGCCAGTTGCAGCTGCATCGCCAGGCGCGGGCAGGGCGCTTGGGCCTTGTCCATCAGGGCCAGGGCCTTGCCCACGTACAAAGCGTGTTCGCGCAGCAGCGACAGTTCCTGCCACAGCGGCATGGCGCTGACCGTCAACTTGATCGCCAGCGCCGACGCACCGCCCGTGCCGAGGCCCCAGTCCAGCGCCGCGCGGATGTCTTCGCGCAGCGGGGCGTAGCGGTCGATCCACGGCTGGGTCGCGAGTAGCGACCAATCGGCCTGTGCCTGTTCCATCAGCGCCAGGCAACGCGCCGCGTGACGTTCGCGGGTGGCGTCCAGCTCGCCGGCGAGGCTGAGTTTTTCCAGGGCGTAGGTGCGGGTGATGTCCAGCAGGCGATACACCATATCGTCATCGCTGGGTTCTACGTTCAGCAGGGATTTGCCCACCAGTTGGCTGATCGAGCCGGGTACCTCGGCCGGGGCGAGCGCTGCGCCGGCAATCACCGCCGTTGCGCTGGCCAGGCTGAAGCCGCCGCGAAACACCGCTAGACGGCGCAGGCAGATTTGCTCGCCGGCACTGAGCAGGTTGAAGCTCCAGTCCAGGGTTGCGCGCAGGGTGTGATGACGGGGCAGGTCACTGCGCTGGCCACGGTTGAGCAGGCGCACGTTATCGTTGATTTGCGCCAGCAATCCCGACAGGCCGAAACGCTCGATCTGCGCCGCCGCCAGCTCAATGGCCAGGGGAATTCCATCGAGGCGCTGGCAGATATCGATGGCCAGGGGCAGCTCGGTGTCGCTCAGTTCAAAGCTGTCCTGATGGGCCATGGCCCGCTCGATCAAGAGTTGCAAGGCCGGGTAACCCAGGGCCTGGGCACGGTTGCCGGAGGCGGGTGGGCAGGCCAGCGGCTCCAGGCGTTGCACCGACTCGCCCTCGGCGCGCAACGCTTCGCGGCTGGTGGCCAAGATGTGCAGGTGGGGCGCGTGGCGCAGCAAGGTTTCGCTGATCAGTGCGATGTCGTCCAGCAGGTGTTCGCAGTTGTCGATCACCAGCAGCAACTGGCGCTCCTGCAAGCTGCGCGCGAAAGCCACCAGCGGCCCTTGTTCGACCGGCGCCAGGTCGAGCAGGGCGGCGAGGTTGGGCAGGATCATCGATGGCGTGCTCAGCGGCGCCAGGTCCAGCAGGTGAATGCCGTCGCGGTAGTGGCCGATCAGCAATTCCGCCACACGCAGGGCGACGGTGGTTTTACCGATGCCGCCGGCGCCGGTCAGGGTGATAAAGCGTTGCGTGGGCAGTTGTTGCACCAGGCGGTCGATCAAGGCCTGGCGCCCGATCATGCGAGTGCGGCGCAGGGGCAGGTTGTGGCACGGGCGTTGAGGCGCACCGTCGCTGGGTAGGCTCATCGGTTCGATGCTCAATGGCGCAACAAAACTGTAGCCGCGCTGGGCCACGGTGACGATATAGCGCTGCCCGGCCTGGCCATCGCCCAACGCTTTACGCAAGGCCGCCATATGCACCCGCAGGTTGCCGTCCTCCACCACGCTTGTCGGCCACACCCGCGCGATCAGCTCCTGCTTGCTCACCACGTTGCCGGCCTGCTCCAGCAGGATCAGCAGGATATCCACCGCGCGCCGCCCCAGGCGTAGCGGCCGACCGGCCTCCAGCACCAGGCGTTGGCGCGGGTGGATACGGTAGGGGCCGAACTGCACGGCCTGATCGCGGAGGTCGTTCATGGGTGGCCATGCTCTGGGAACGGTAGGCGGCCAGCATAGGCCAGGCGTGTCTGGATCACTAGGCGGCGATCACATGGGGCTTGTGACGCAGTTGGTGATTTCGCCAGGTCATTGGGTTGACCCCTTCGCTGCGGGTAAACATGTGGCAGAAGTGCGCCTGGTCGCAGAACCCGCACTCCAGGCTGATCTGCGTGAGGCTCAGGGAGGACGTGGTGATCAGCTCCTTGGCACGCTGGATGCGCTGTTGGCGGATCCATTCCTGGGGCGACAGCCCGGTGCTGCACTTGAAAGCGCGAGAAAAATGGCTGCGCGACAGGGCGCAGGCCTGGGCCAGCTCGGCGATGGTCAGGCTTTCGCCGAGGTTGGCCAGGATCAGTTGTTTGGCGATGCGTTCGCGCCGAGGGCACAGGCCGCCAGTGGCGGGCAAGCGAGGCGCACAGTACTCAAGTCGGGCCATGACAGGTATCCGCAGTCGATGGGAGCGTTCCCGGTGAATGGATGCAGTGTAGACGGCTGCATTCTTGGCGCCGGTGCCTGTGCCTGACGAGTTAATCGTTGTTAATTTTGCCAGGTGAGGCGGTTTTTCCTGGCGAAAAAGACAGCACAGGCGTGCAATCCCGATGCCGCTGCTACGTGCTTAGCTGGCGGCCTGATAACCGTCTGGATAGCGCCATGAACCGCAACGACCTGCGCCGCGTCGACATGAACCTGCTGGTGATTTTCGAAGCCTTGATGTTCGAAAAGAACCTGACCCGAGTCGCTGAAAAACTGTTTATGGGCCAACCGGCGGTAAGCGCAGCGCTGGGGCGTTTGCGCGATCTGTTCGACGACCCGTTGCTGCTGCGCAACGGACGGGGCATGGAGCCCACGCCACGGGCAGTGGCGATACTCAAGGAGCTGCAACCGGCCATGGACACCATTTCCGGCGCGGTCAGCCGCGCCAAGGATTTCGACCCATCCACCAGCTGCGCGGTGTTCCGCATCGGTTTGTCCGATGACGCCGAGTTCGGCCTGTTTCCGCCGTTGCTTAGCCAACTGCGCGAAGAAGCGCCGGGGATCATCGTGGTGGTCCGCCGGGCCAATTACCTGTTGATGTCGTCGCTGCTGGCCAGTGGCGAGATTTCCGTAGGCGTGAGCTACACCACCGAATTGCCGGCGAACGCCAAGCGCAAGAAGCTGCGGGATATACCGTGCAAAGTGCTGCGCGGCGATGACGGCGTGGCGCCGCTGAGCCTGGATGATTACTGCCAGCGCCCCCATGCAATGGTGTCGTTCTCCGGGGACTTGAGCGGCAATATCGACCTGGACCTGGCGCGCATCGGCCGCGCCCGGCGGGTGGTACTGGCGGTGCCGCAATTCAGCGGGTTGCGGGCGTTGCTGGCGGGCACGCAGATCATCGCCACTGTGCCGGACTACGCGGCATGCGCTTTGACCGAGGGCACTACCCTGCGCGCCGAGGACCCGCCGTTTGCGATTGATGCGGCGGAGTTGTCGATGGTCTGGAGCGGGGTGCACGACAATGACCCGGCGGAGCGCTGGTTACGGGCGCGGATTGCCGAGCATATGGCACCGAGGGTTTGAGACCGGCTCAATGCCACGTGATGTCTTGTATGGGCGGGCTTGCCCGCGTCAGGCCTGCGCCGTTATCTCGCGGCGTGGGTCGCCATCGCCTTGGCACGCGGCGCCACGCGCATGCACTTGGCCAACGCCTGGTGCACATCCGCCAGCAGGTCGGCCACATCCTCCAACCCGACCGACAACCGCACCAGACCTTCGCTGATACCGTGCTGCGCGCGTTCCTGCGGGGTGTAGGTGGAATGGGTCATGCTCGCCGGGTGTTGGGCCAGCGATTCGGCATCCCCCAGGCTGACCGCGCGGGTAAACAATTGCAGGGCGTTCATAAAGCGCCGGCCGCTGTCGATGCCGCCTTTTAGCTCGAAGGCCAGCATGCCGCCGGCCTGGCCCATCTGTCGTTTTGCCAACGCGTACTGTGGGAAAGACGGCAGGCCGGGGTAGGTAACGTGCTCGACGGCGGGATGGGCCTGCAAGGCTTCGGCCACGGCTTGGGCATTACTGCAATGGCGGTCCATGCGCAGGCCCAGCGTTTTGAGACCGCGCATCAGCAAGGCCGCGTCCTGTGGCGACATCACTGCGCCGGTCAAGTCCTTGAGGCCTTGCAGGCGAATGCGCTGGGCCAGGGCCTGGTTGCTCACGGCAATGCCGGCGGTGATATCGCCGTGGCCGCTGAGGTACTTGGTGGCCGAATGCACCACCACGTCGGCACCGAGATCGAGGGGGCGTTGCAGGTAGGGAGTGCAGTAGGTGTTGTCGACCACCACGGTCACATTCGGCTGCTGGTGGGCGAGGGCGGCCACGGCGGCGATGTCCACCAGTTGCAGGGTGGGGTTGGCCGGGGTTTCGCAGTAGATCATGCGCGTGGCAGGGCTGAGCGCGGCCTGCAGCGCAGCCAGGTCGGTCAGGTCGACGTGGCGCACCTTGATGCCGAATTCACCGATGCCGTGGTGCAGCAGGGCGAAGGTGCAGCCGTAAAGGGTCTGGCTGACGATCACCTCATCGCCGGGCCGCAACAGCGTCCAGAACGTCGCGGCGATTGCGCCCATGCCGGAACTGAACGCCACCGCCGCCTCGCCGTTCTCCAGGCTGGCCATGCGCGATTCCAGCAGCGCGAGGGTGGGGTTGGAAATGCGCGTATAGAAATGCCCGTTGGCCTCACCGGCAAAACAGGCAGCGCCGTATTCGGCCGTGGGAAAGGCAAAGGTGGCGGACAAATAGATCGGCGGCACCAGGGCGCCGTGATGGTCTTTGGGGTCATAGCCGTGATGGATGGCGCGTGTGGAAAAGCCGAATGTCTTGTGTTTATTGTGCATGTCGGGCGCTCCTTGTTTCCTACAATGCTATGCTCGAAATCGCGGCCGAACTTTGCCAAGTTTGCTGCCAAATCCCGTATCAGGGGATGAAAAGCCAATAAAAATAACGTTTAGAGGCACGCTATGCCCACTCACCTCGATCGTACCGATAAAGCCTTGTTAAACGCCCTGCAAAGCAATGCCCGTCTCACGGTGGCCGAACTGGCCGAGCGTGTGTCGCTAACCACCTCGCCATGCTGGCGCCGGGTACGAAACCTGGAGGAAAGCGGGGTAATCAGCGGTTACCAGGCGATCCTGTCGCCCAAGGCGCTGGGGTATGGGGTGACGGCATTTGTCAGCATCATGATGGAGAGTCACACCCAGGAGATTGCCCGCGCTTTTGAACAGCGGCTGCTGGATATTCCGGAAATCGTGGCCTGCCATAACGTGTCGGGGCGCTATGACTTCTTGCTGGAGGTGGTGGCCAAGGATCTGGAGTCGTTCGGCGAATTTGCCCGCGAGGTGCTACAGACGTTGCCGTGCGTCAAAGAGATCTATTCGAGCTTCTCCTACAAGTCGGTGCGACCGCTGCGGACTATTCCCTTACCTGCTTGATCAACTTTTCGCTGGGTCAACGCAACCCCGACTGACGGCTATTGTCAGAAATTTCCCACAGGAGTACAAATGTACTCCATGACGACCCTGACCCCCCGCCGTACCGCCATCCTGACCTTTATCCGCGACCGCATCGCGCAGCAAGGCCAGCCCCCCAGCCTCGCCGAGATCGCCGAGGCGTTCGGTTTTGCCTCGCGCAGCGTGGCGCGCAAGCATGTGCTGGCGCTGACCGAAGCCGGTTTTATCGAGGTCAACCCCAACCAGGCCCGTGGTATTCGCCTGCTCAATCAGCCGGCGCGACCCGAATGGCTGGATGTGCCTGTGCTTGGCCGTGTGGCCGCCGGTCTGCCGATTGGCGCCGATGCCGAAGTGCACAGCCGCCTGCAACTGGACCCGGCTACCTTCGCCAAAACACCGGATTACCTGCTACGGGTGCAGGGCGACTCGATGATCGAAGACGGCATCCTTGACGGCGACCTGGTGGGCGTGCGGCGCAGTGCCGAGGCTTTGAATGGGCAGATCGTGGTGGCGCGCCTGGACGGCGAAGTCACCATCAAACGTTTTGAACGCAACGCCGACACGGTGCGTCTGCTGCCCCGCAACCCCGCGTACCAACCCATTGTGGTGGGCCCCGACCAGGACCTGGCCATCGAAGGGGTGTTCTGCGGCCTGGTGAGGCAAGGCTGATGGGCGCCGTGGTTGCCCTGGACGCGCTGTTCAATGGTGGCCGCGTCTGGAAGGGCCGGCCCGCCGCGCCACCGGCCAGCCTGCATCCCACCGGGCTGGCGGCGCTGGATGCGGTGCTGCCCAGCGGCGGTTGGCCGGCCTCGGCCTTGAGTGAAATCCTGATGGCCAAGGACGGCGTGGGCGAATTGCAACTGGTGCTGCCGACCCTGGCGCGCTTATCGGCGGCGGGGGAGCGCATCGTGCTGGTGGCGCCGCCCTATACGCCGTACCCCCATGCCTGGCAGAACGCCGGGGTGGACGTGCGTCAGCTCTCATTGGTGCAGGCCGAGGAGCGCGACGTGCTGTGGGCTGTGGAACAGTGCCTGCGTTCCGGCAGTTGCGGCGCCGTGTTGTGCTGGCCGCACAAGGCCGATGACCGTGCCTTGCGCCGCTTGCAGGTGGCGGCCGAAACCGGCCAGACCCTGGCTTTTGCCTGGCGTGCCCTGAGTGAAGCAATCAACCCATCGCCTGCCGCGTTGCGCCTGGCCGTCGAGGCCAGGCCCGCCCAGGTGCGCGTGCTCAAGTGTCGCGGCGGGCTGGCCCATCCGGCGCCGATTGCGTTGGCCGGGCACTGAGCTTGCCATGCGCTGGGTGTGTATTGTCTTCCCGCAATTGGCGCTGGACGGGGTGCAGCGCCTGCATCCCGAGCCGGATGCGCCCTTGGCGCTGCTTGCCGGTACGCCGCAGCGGCGCGTCCTGCAAACCGTCAATGCCGCCGCGCGTGCGTTGGGCTTACGGCCTGGCCAGTCCCTGACGGCGGCACATGCGCTGGTCAAGACCTTTGCCAGCGCCGAATACGACCCCGTGCAAATTGAGCGTTGGCAGCAATTCCTGGCGGCCTGGGCCTACCGTTTCAGTTCTCAGGTCAGCGTGTACTACCCCCGCGCCTTGTTGTTTGAAATCGAATCGAGCCTGGGGCTGTTCGGGCCCTGGCCGCTGTTCGAAGCGCGCCTGCGCAAGGAGTTGACTGAATTGGGCTTTCGCCACCGCATTGTCGCCGCGCCCAACCCCGCGGCGGCGCGGGTGTTGGCCAATCTCTATGATGGTCTGGCTGTGGCCGATGACGCCGCTTTGCAGCAGGCCCTGGCCCCGTTGCCCATCGACCGCGCCGGCCTGGAGCCGCAGGCGGCTACCGCGTTATCGCGCATGGGCCTGCGTACCCTGGCCCACGTGCAGGCCTTGCCTCGGCACACCCTGGCGCGGCGGTTTGACGCCGGTCTGCTCCAGCACCTGGATGCCTTGAGCGGCCAGCGCCCGTTGGCTCTGGACTTCTACCAGCCACCCGACCGGTTTGACGTGCGCATCGAACTGAACTTCGACGTGCATTCCCATCAGGCGCTGCTATTCCCTTTGCGCCGTTTGACCGCCGATCTGTCCGCATTCCTCTGCGGTCGCGACAGTGGCGTGCAGCGTTTCGATCTGCATCTGGAACATGCCCAGGCCGCCGACAGCGTCATCAAAGTCGGCCTGCTCAGTGCCGAGCGCGAACCGGGCATGCTGTTCGAACTGGCGCGCGGGCGCCTGGAGCAGGTGCAAGTCAGCGCCCCGGTGCGCAGCCTTCGCCTGCTGGCCGAAGACCTGCCGGTGTTTGTGCCGCAGCGTCAGGACCTGTTCGACGAGCGCCCGCAACAAACCCTGCCCTGGGAGCAATTGCGCGAACGCCTGCGCGCGCGCCTGGGGGATGACGCTGTGCAGGGCCTGCGCTTTCATGCCGATCATCGCCCGGAGTGTGCCTGGCAAGCGGCAGCGGACCCGCGTGCCTGCCAAGCCTTGAACAAGGTGCAGCGCCCCGGCTGGCTGCTGCCGCAACCGAGCCCATTGGCCGAGCAGGGCGTGCATATCCTGATGGGCCCGGAGCGTATCGAATCCGGCTGGTGGGACGGCGCCGATATCCGTCGCGATTATTACTTGGTGCAGACCCGCACCGGCCAACGCGGCTGGGCTTTCCGCAACGTGGGGCAGAGCGATGGCTTGTGGCTGCAAGGCTGGTTTGCATGAGCTACGCCGAGCTGCATTGCCTGTCCAACTTCAGTTTTCAGCGCGGTGCATCCAGTGCCCTGGAGTTGTTCGAAAGGGCCAAGGCCCAAGGCTACAGCGCCCTGGCAATTACCGATGAGTGCAGCCTGGCGGGCATCGTGCGCGCCTGGCAGGCGGCCAAGGCGGTGGAACTGCCGCTGATCATCGGCAGCGAAGTGCGCCTGGAAAACGGCCCGAAAGTGGTGCTGCTGGTGCAAGACCTCAGCGGCTACCAGCACCTGTGCCGGTTGATCACCGTGGCCCGCCGCCGCGCCGAAAAGGGCCGTTATCGCCTGCTGCAAGACGATTTCGATCAACCGATGCCCGGCCTGCTGGCGTTGTGGGTGGCGGCTGACGATGACACCCAGGCGTCGATCCAATGGCTGCGCGAGACCTTCGCCGAACGCCTGTGGTTGGCGGTGCATCTGCATTGCGGGCAGGACGATGCACGCCACTTGCAGCAACGCCTGAACCTGGCCGCCAGTCTGCAAATACCAGCGGTGGCTTGTGGCGATGTGCATATGCACGTACGTGGGCGCCGCGCTTTGCAAGACACCATGACTGCCATCCGTCATCACGTCAGCGTGGCTGAGGCCGGCACGCGCCTGCACCCCAACGGCGAGCGGCACTTGCGCAGCCTTGACGCCCTCGGCGCGCTGTACCCGCAAGCGCTGCTCGACGAAAGCCTGGCCATCGCGCGTCGTTGCACCTTCGACCTCGGCCAGTTGCGCTATCACTACCCGCGTGAATTGGTGCCCGAGGGGCATACCGCTAAAACCTGGCTGCGCGCCGTCACCGAAGAAGGCATGGCGCGGCGCTGGCCCCACGGCGTCGAGGCCAAGACGTCAATGCAGATCGACCACGAATTGGGGCTGATCAGCGATCTGGGCTACGAAAGCTATTTCCTCACGGTGCATGACATTGTGCGCTTCGCCCGCAGCCGTTCGATCCTGTGCCAGGGCCGTGGCTCGGCGGCCAATTCGGCGGTGTGCTTTGCCCTGGGCATCACCGAGATCGACCCGAGCCTGACCAACCTGTTGTTCGAGCGGTTTTTATCCAAGGAGCGCAACGAGCCGCCGGATATCGACGTGGACTTCGAACACGAACGCCGCGAAGAAGTGCTGCAATACGTATTCCAGCGCTACGGCCGCCACCGCGCGGCGCTGACCGCGGTGGTCAGCACTTATCACGCTGCCGGCGCGGTGCGTGACGTGGCCAAGGCCTTGGGGTTGCCGCCGGATCAGATCAACGCCCTGGCCGATTGCTGCGGGCGCTGGAGTGACGACGCACCGCCCCTGGAGCGCCTGCGCGAAGCAGGCTTCGACCCGCATACGCCGATCCTGCATCGGGTGCTGACCTTGACCCAGCAGCTGATCGGCTTCCCTCGGCATCTGTCCCAGCACCCCGGTGGGTTCGTGATTTCCGAGTACCCGCTGGACACCCTGGTGCCGGTGGAAAACGCCGCCATGGCCGAGCGTACGATTATCCAGTGGGACAAGGACGACCTTGACGCGGTGGGCCTGCTCAAAGTGGATATCCTTGCCTTGGGCATGCTCAGTGCGATCCGCCGTTGCTTCGATTTGCTGCGCCAGCATCGCGGTCGCGACCTGTCGCTGGCCAGCATTCCCAAGGACGACCCGGCCACCTACGCCATGATCAGCAAGGCCGACACCATTGGCGTGTTCCAGATCGAGTCGCGGGCGCAGATGGCCATGCTGCCAAGGCTCAGGCCCAAGGTCTTTTATGACCTGGTGATCGAGGTCGCCATTGTGCGGCCCGGGCCGATCCAGGGCGGCATGGTGCATCCGTACCTGCGGCGGCGTAACCATGAAGAACCGACGACTTACCCGTCGCCCGAACTGAAAACCGTGTTGCAACGCACCCTGGGCATCCCGCTGTTCCAGGAGCAAGTGATGCAGATCGCTATGGTGGCCGCCGACTACAGCCCCGGCGAGGCCGACCAGTTGCGCCGTTCCATGGCCGCCTGGAAACGCCACGGCGGCCTTGAGCCCCATCGCGAGCGGTTGCGCGATGGCATGCTGAAAAACGGCTACACCGAGGCATTCGCCGCGCAGATCTTCGAGCAGATCAAGGGGTTTGGCAGCTACGGTTTCCCCGAGTCCCATGCGGCCAGTTTTGCCTTGCTGACCTACGCCAGTTGCTGGCTCAAGTGCCATGAACCGGCGGCGTTCGCGTGCGCGCTGATTAATAGTTGGCCCATGGGGTTCTACAGCCCGGACCAGATCCTGCAGGACGCGCGGCGCCATCGCTTGCAGATCCGCCCGGTGGATGTGCAGGCCAGCGACTGGGATTGCAGCCTGGAACCCATCGATGGCGCGCAACCGGCGATTCGCATGGGCTTGCGCCTGATCTCGGGGTTTCGTGAAGAGGATGCGCGGCGCATCGAAGCGGCGCGCCGGCAGCAAATATTCAGCGACATCGCCGACCTGGACCGTCGCGCCGCGCTGGACTCACGAGCCCAGGCCCTGCTCGCCGATGCCGGCGCCTTGCGTGCCCTGGCCGGCAATCGCCACCGCGCACGCTGGGAGGTGGCAGGCGTGCACAAGCAACTGGGATTGTTTGCCGGCCTGCCCAGCCCCGACGAAGACACGGTGGTCTTACCGGCGCCCACGGTCAGCGAAGACCTGCACGCCGACTATGCCACCCTGGGCACCACCCTCGGCCCGCATCCACTGGCGCTGCTGCGCGCCGAGTTGCGTCAACGACGCTGCCGCAGTTCCCGCGAGCTGATGGCGGTGGAGCATGGGCGCAATGTCAGCGTTGCCGGGCTGGTTACCGGGCGACAACGGCCCGGCACCGCGAGCGGGGTGACCTTCGTGACCCTGGAAGATGAGTTCGGCAACTTGAATGTAGTGGTCTGGCGCGACCTTGCCGAACGTCAGCGCCTGGCTCTGGTCGGCTCGCGCCTGCTTAAAGTCGATGGCCGCTGGGAAGCGGTAGGCGAGGTGAGGCACCTGATCGCCGGGCGGCTGACCGATCTGTCCGCCTTGCTCGATGGTATGGATGTGCGCAGCCGGGATTTTCGTTGAGCCCAGTAGCATATGCGGCGAATTGCCCCTAACGTATGCAAATGAAACGATCCGCCCCCGGTGCGCTCCAACTGTTGCGACCGTCCTTTCTCTGCGCAGAGCCGAACGATGCAATTTTTATCCAACCCACACGGCTGTGAAGGTTGGGCCGGTGAAATGGCCCATCGTATTCGCGCATTCGACTGGTCAACTACCGATCTTGGACCGATCGATCGATGGTCCACCAGCCTGGCCTGCACCGTGCAAATGATGCTGGCGTCTCCGGTGCCGATGGTGATGCTGTGGGGGCGAGCGGGCTACATGATTTACAACGACAGTTACTCGGCTTTTGCCGGTGGACGTCACCCTTATCTATTGGGCACGCCGGTGGAGCTGGGTTGGCCGGAAGTGGCGGATTTTAATCGGCATGTGGTGGACACCTGCCTGGCCGGCGGCACCTTGTCGTTCAACAATAAAGACCTGGTGCTGTTGCGCAACGGCCTGCCGGAGACCGTGTGGCTCGATCTGTACTACAGCCCCGTCGCCGGTGATGACCAGCAACCGGCCGGGGTGTTGGCGATTGTGGTGGAGACCACCGAACTAGTGAAGTCCGAGCAGGTGCGCCAAGAACTCACGCACAACCTGGAACAGCGGGTGGCCGCCGAAGTGCAGGCGCGTTCCGCCGCCGAGGACCAGTTGCGCCAGTCGCAAAAACTGGAAGCCATTGGCGGCCTCACCGGCGGCGTGGCCCACGACTTCAACAACCTGCTGCAAGTGATCTCCGGCAACCTGCATTTGCTGGCGCGGCATGAGCCGCACAATGAGCATGTGCAACGCCGGGTCAGCGCTGCGATTGCCGCCGTGGACCGTGGCGCCAAGCTGTCGGCCCAATTGCTGGCGTTTGCCCGGCGCCAGCCGCTGTCGCCAGCGGTGTACAACCCGCTGCGTATTTACGAAACCCTGGGTGAACTGCTGCAACGCGCCTTGGGCGAAACCATTCATATCGACGTGCAATTGCCCCGCGACCCCTGGTGCATCCACGTCGACCGTCACCAGTTGGAAAACGCCTTGCTCAACCTGGCGATCAATGCCCGGGACGCCATGAAAGGCGAAGGTGTGATTCGCATCAGCGGCGAAAACATCATCCTCAACCCCGACGATTGCGTGGGCAAAAGCGTCAACCCTGGCGAATACGTGCGTCTGTCCGTGGCCGATACCGGGGTGGGCATGTCGCCGGCCATCCAGTCCAAAGTGTTCGAACCCTTCTTCACCACCAAGCGTGATGGCCACGGCACGGGCCTGGGCCTGAGTATGGTGTTCGGCTTTGTGCGTCAGAGTGGCGGCCATGTGGATGTGTGCAGCGAAGAGGGCAAGGGCACCTTGGTGCAGCTGTATTTTCCGCGCAGCCTGGGCGAGGAGTGCCTGGAGGTGCCGGCCGAGCCGGTGGTCTCTGAGTGTGGCCGGGAAACCATCCTGGTGGTGGAAGACAACGAGGGCGTGCGCCTGACCGTGGTGGAGGTGCTCGAACAATCGGGCTACACCGTGCTCACCGCCGAAGATGGCGACCAGGCCATGCGCCAGTTGCAAGCGGGCCTGCAACCGGAGCTGATTTTCACCGATGTGGTGATGCCGGGCCGGGTCAAAAGCACCGACCTGGCCGAGTGGGCGCGGGAGCAGATTCCGCCGGTGCCGGTACTGTTCACCTCCGGCCACACCCGCGACATCCTCTCCAACAACCATCTGCTGACCCCCGACATTCATCTGCTGAGTAAGCCCTACAGCCCCGAAGCCTTGACGCAACGGGTGCGCAGCGTGCTCACCGCTCGATAAGGTTGACCATGACCTCACAACGCAACCTCCCGCCGCTCACGGCCCAGGCCGCTGGCTTTGTGCGCGTGCGCGGCGCTCGCGAACACAACTTGCGCAACGTCGATGTGGACATCCCGCGCGATGCCCTGGTGGTGTTCACTGGCGTGTCCGGCTCGGGCAAATCGTCCCTGGCGTTTTCCACGGTGTATGCCGAGGCTCAGCGCCGCTATTTCGAATCGGTGGCGCCGTATGCACGGCGCTTGATCGACCAGGTGGGCGTGCCGGATGTGGACAGCATCGAAGGCTTGCCGCCGGCGGTGGCCCTGCAACAGCAGCGCGGCACGCCGAGTGCACGCTCATCGGTGGGCAGCGTGACCACCCTGTCGAGCCTGATTCGCATGCTGTACTCCCGCGCCGGTCAATACCCGGCAGGGCAGGCCATGCTGTATGCCGAGGATTTCTCGCCGAACCTGCCCCAGGGCGCGTGCCCGCAATGCCATGGGCTGGGCCGCGTGTATGAGGTAACGGAGGCGCTGATGGTGCCCGATCCGTCCCTGAGCATCCGCCAGCGCGCGGTGGCGTCCTGGCCGTTGGCGTGGCAGGGCCAGAACCTGCGCGACATCCTGGTGACGCTGGGCTATGACGTGGATATTCCGTGGCGCGACCTGCCGAAAAAACAGCGCGATTGGATTCTCTTCACCGAAGAAACCCCAACGGTGCCGGTGTATGCCGGTTTCACCCCGGAGCAGACCCGCGAGGCGCTCAAGCGCAAGTTGGAACCCAGTTACCAAGGCACGTTCAGCGGTGCGCGGCGCTATATCCTGCACACCTTCAGCCACACTCAGAGCGCGCTGATGAAAAAGCGCGTCTCGCAGTTTATGCAGGGCAGCCCTTGCCCGCTGTGCGAGGGCAAACGCCTGACCCGAGCGGCGTTGTCGGTGAAATTTGCCGGGGTGGACATCGGCGAGTTGTCCCAGCTGTCGTTGACGCAGCTGGCCGAGTTGCTGCGACCGGTGGCGGCGGGCGAAGACCGCATGAAACTGTCGGTGGAAAAGCGTCTGGCGGCGCAGCGTATCGCTGAGGATCTGCTGGAACGCGTTAATACACTGATCGAACTGGGTTTGGGCTACCTGTCCCTGGAACGCAGCACGCCGACTTTGTCGTCCGGCGAATTGCAGCGTTTGCGCCTGGCCACTCAGTTGGGCTCGCAATTGTTTGGGGTGATTTATGTGCTGGACGAACCATCGGCTGGCCTGCATCCGGCCGATGGCGAAGCCTTGTTTACCGCGCTGGAGCGGTTGAAGGCGGCGGGCAATTCGTTGTTTGTAGTCGAGCACGACCTGGAAACCATGCGCCGCGCCGATTGGCTGATCGATGTCGGCCCGGCTGCCGGCGAGCAGGGCGGGCAAGTGCTGTACAGCGGGCCGCCCGCCGGCCTGGCCGAGGTGCAGGCGTCGCAGACCCGCGAGTACCTGTTCGCCGCACCGCGTCCGGCCACTGCCGCGCGTCGTGAGCCTAGCGCCTGGCTGACGCTGGAGGGCGTAACGCGCAATAACCTTAAAGATTTGCAGGTGGATTTTCCGCTGGGCTGCTTTACCGCCGTCACCGGGGTTTCCGGTTCAGGCAAGTCCAGCCTGGTCAGCCAGGCACTGCTCGAACTGGTGGGCAGTGGCCTTGGACGCGTGGTGGAAAGCGACGAGGAACCAAGCCTGGAAGATGACGCGCCGCAAGCAAGCGGCGGACGTATCGGCGCTGGGCTGGAACATATCCGGCGTTTGGTGCAGGTGGATCAGAAGCCCATTGGCCGCACGCCGCGTTCCAATCTGGCGACCTACACCGGGCTGTTCGACAACGTGCGCAAACTGTTTGCCGCCACGCCAGCGGCGAAGAAGCGCGGCTACGATGCCGGGCAATTCTCGTTCAACGTCGCCAAGGGCCGCTGCCCCAACTGCGAGGGCGAAGGCTTTGTCAGCGTCGAGTTGCTGTTTATGCCCAGCGTCTACGCACCGTGCCCAACCTGCCATGGCGCGCGCTACAACCCCGAAACCCTGGCGGTGAAGTGGCAAGGCATGAGCATCGCCCAGGTGCTGGGGCTGACGGTGAACCAGGCGGTGGAGGTGTTTGCCGAACAGCCGGGCGTGCTGCGTTCGCTGGAGGTGTTGCGGGATATCGGCCTGGGTTACCTGCGCCTGGGCCAACCGGCGACGGAGCTGTCCGGCGGCGAAGCGCAGCGCATCAAATTGGCCACCGAGCTGCAACGCAATGCCCGTGGCGCCACCTTGTATGTATTGGATGAACCCACCACCGGCCTGCACCCACGGGACGTCGACCGCTTGCTCAGCCAGCTCAATCAACTGGTGGACGCGGGGCACACGGTGGTTGTGGTGGAACATGAAATGCGCGTGGTGGCCCAGAGCGACTGGGTGATCGATATCGGCCCGGGAGCCGGTGATCTGGGCGGCAACGTGGTGGCCTGCGGCACGCCGCAGAAGGTGGCCAAAAGCAAAAAGAGCCGGACTGCGCCGTTCCTTGCCAAGGCGATGATCTAATAAGTGATGGGGGCCAAAGGTAGGAGGGGGCAAGCCCCCTCCCACAGGTTTTGATCAGTGCTGGTTAAGGTCGATCTGAGCCTTGGCCTGTTTCACCACATGCTCAACCGTGAACCCGAACTTCTCCTGCAATTTGGCCAATGGAGCCGAGGCGCCGAAGCTGTTCATCACCACTTTGGCGCCAGTCTGGCCGACGTAACGGTCCCAACCCAGAGGGCCGGCCTGTTCGATCACCACGCGCGCCTTCACGGCAGGCGGCAATACGCTGTCGCGGTAGGCCTGATCCTGGTCTTCAAACAGCTCCCAGCTGGGCATCGACACCACCTGCGCGGCAATCCCTTCAGCCTTGAGCTGTTCATAGGCGGCCACGGCCAGGCTGACCTCGCTGCCCGTGGCTATCAGGATCACCTCAGGCTGGTCAGCCGCCGCCAGCACATAGGCGCCCTTGGCCGCACCACAGGCCGCCGCATAGCGGCTGCGGTCAAGCGTCGGCAACGGTTGGCGCGACAACACCAGGCAGCTGGGCCGGTGGGTCTGTGCCAGGGCGACCCGCCATAATTCCAGGGTTTCATTGGCGTCGCCCGGGCGCAGGGTCAACAGCCCTGGGGTGGCGCGCAGCTGGGTGAGGTGTTCGATAGGTTGGTGTGTCGGCCCGTCTTCACCCACGCCGATCGAGTCATGGGTAAACACGAACACCACCGGCAGCTCCATGATTGCCGCCAGGCGGATCGGCGGCTTCATGTAGTCGCTGAATACCAGAAAGGTGGAGGTGTAGGGCCGCAGGTAAGACAACGCCAGACCGTTGGCGATCGCGCCCATGGCGTGCTCGCGGATGCCGAAATGCAGGTTGCGCCCGCTGTAGTCGTCGGCGCTGAAACGCCCGGCGCCGTCGAACGTGAGGTTGGTCTTGGTCGACGGCGACAGGTCCGCCGAACCGCCAAGCAGCCAGGGGATTTGTCGGGCGAAGGCATTCAGTACTTCGCCACCGGAAGCGCGGCTGGCGACGCCCTTGGCGTCCGCTTCAAAGGTTGGCAATTCGTCTTGCCAGTGCGCAGGCATCTCGCCGGCGCGCATGCGCCGCAGTTCGTCGGCACGGTGTGGGTCCAGGCTGGCCAGGGTCTGATTCCATTGTTGGAACAACGGTTCGGCCCGCTCATACAGCGCATCGCGCAATGCCGTGCGTGCGGCATCGGGCACCAGGAACTGGGCATCCTCGGGCCACCCATAGGCGGCCTTGGTCAGGCGGATTTCTTCATCGCCCAAGGGTTCGCCATGGGCAGCGGCGGTGTTGTGCTTATGGGGCGAGCCATAGCCGATCACGCTGTCGACCACGATCAGGGTGGGCGCCCCGGTATTGGCCTGAAACGCTTGCAGCGTCTGGCTCAAGGCCCCCAGATCGTTGGCGTCGGTGACATGCAGCGTGTGCCAGCCATAGGCCTGGAAGCGCTTGATCACGTCCTCGCTGAACGCCAGCTCAGTATGGCCTTCGATGCTGATGGTGTTGTTGTCGTAGATCCAGCACAGGTTATCCAGCTTCAGGTGGCCGGCCATGGATGCGGCCTCGCTGCTGATGCCTTCCATCATGTCGCCGTCGCCGCACAGGGTGTAGACGTTGTAATCGAACAGCACCTGGCCGTCGCGGTTGAAACGCTCAGCCAGCCAACGCTCGGCCATGGCCATGCCGACGCTATTGGCGCACCCCTGGCCCAGCGGGCCGGTGGTGGTCTCGACACCGGTGGTCATGCGGTATTCCGGGTGCCCCGGCGTCTTCGAGTCGGCTTGGCGGAACTGCTTGATATCGTCCAGGCTGATCGCCGGCTGGCCGGTGCGCTGCCCGTGGGCATCAACCTCCACCACCCCGGCCAAGTGCAGTAGCGAATACAACAGCATCGAGGCATGCCCCACCGACAACACAAAGCGATCTCGGTTAGGCCAATCAGGCTGCTCCGGGTGGTAGCGCAAAAATCGGCTCCACAGCGTATACCCCACCGGCGCCAGGCCCATGGGCGTGCCGGGATGGCCGGAATTGGCCTTCTGCACGGCATCCATCGCCAGGGTACGCAGGGTGTTGATGCATTGAGTGTCGACAGCAGTGGCTGGATGAGTCATGAACCGGTCTCCCTCGGGTTGCGATCTGCAGTGGAGGGCAGGGCGTCGTAAAAGGTTTGATCTCATCTCACCTGCCGCGACGAACGGGGCAAGATTCACCCAGGACATGACAAAGCCCGTGAGAATGGTCTAGCTTCAAGGTCGTAAGCCATCGATCAACATGCGGAGGTACGCCATGCCAGTGAAACACGACCTGTATCAGGATTTGGGGTTGAGCAAGGAGGCCGTTCACGAACGCAGGGCAAGTGACAAACGCCTGGATTCGCTGCTCGACCAATACGACGTCGCCGACGCGGAAGTGGTAAAGGCCGAAGGAGCAAGTGCCAGCGATGAAGACGTGGAGAAACTGAAGAAAAAACGCTTGTTGGTCAAAGATAAGATTGTGGCGCAGTTGGGCTGAGCAGAACCAAGGAGCGAGCACGCTCGCTCCTACATCGTTTGTCCCGAAGTGTTTGAAAGGCAGCGATTATTCCAACAACGCCCGCATACACTCATTCACCGACCGCTGTTGTGTCTCCCCATACAACTTCAATTCATCAATCGTCGGGCTGCCGAGGGCTTTTTCGAATTCAGCCTGGTTTGAGTTGGCTGTGTAGTGGCTCTGCGCAGCCTCCCCCAGGTTCGACTGGAAGATCCCCGCCGCGCTGACCGGCAGGAAGTCCTCGTACACCAGCGGTTCCACATCGATATGGCCTGCGTCGATCAGCTCCGGCAGGGTACGGGGTTGTGTGGGGTTGCCGCGTGCCGCCAGGCCTTGCGCAGTGGCGAAGTAGCGAAAGTAGGCCAGGCCCTGTTCGCGTAGTTGCGCGTAGGTGTCGGGGAAGGCCTGGAAATGGTGCGCCAGCAGTTGACCATAGCGCCCGGCGTTCGCCTCGCTGGGGAACGCCCCCAGTTCATCGCGGGCGGCGTTCAGCAGTCGGTCATACAGCGCGCGGCCCTTGGGCGTGAGTGCGACGCCGCGTTGCTCGATTTCGCCGAAACGTGCGCTGTGGCTGCCTTGGGCGTCGGTGAACGCGATGGGTTCGTCGAGGGCTTTGAAGCTGGTCTGGCGCAGCAGGATCGGGCACTGGCGGGGTGGCGGGCCTTCGATGACGGCCTTGGGTGTGATGCCTTTGCCGGGCATGGCCGCTTGCACCTGGTCGATGTCCAGCGTGCGCGGGGTCAGATGGTTGATATGCGGGCCTTTGAAGGCCACCACGTCGGCGATCAGGCGGTGTTGGTCGCTGAGTTGCTGGTACTGCGCGGCGGTGACGGTCGCGGTGTGGTGCCAGCGGAAGGTTTCCAGGGCCTGTCGGATAAATTCATCGGCATCCTCGACATTTAGGCCACCGTCTCGCTCCGCTTGTTCGATCAGCGCCAGGGCGCTCGGGGTGAAGATCGAGCGCTTGGCCAAGGCGTTTTCGGCGAAGGCGCGCAGGTCGGGATTTTCAATCAGTTCCAGGCGCAGCAGCGAGGTGAACACGCGGAACGGGCTGGTTTGCAGCGCGCTTTCATGCACCGCACGAAATGCCGTGGAGTGCACCGGCACGCCCGCCGGCGTCAGGTCGTAATAACCCACCGGCTGCATGCCCATAACCGCGAACAAACGGCGGATGGTTGCCAGCTCGGCAGCCGTGCCCAGGCGAATCGCGCCGTGGCGTTCCATATCCAGGCGTTGCATCTCGCCGGTGCGCTGCAGGTGCTGTGCCAGCCGCGGATCAGCCTCCAGCGTCTGCGCGTTGACCTGCGCCACCAGCTCCATCAGCGCGCCATACAGCGGGACTTCAGCGCGGTACATCTCGGACATGGCCTTGGAAAAACCCTTGCGGATCTCGTCGGGGCTGACATGGGCGCTGGCTGGCATAGAAAAATTCCTGATGACAATGAAAGAGGGCGTGGCCGTTGTCCGGATTTTGTTGAGCCCCGAGGCGGCTTGCAAACGAAGAATCCTCTGGACTTCATTCTGCAAACGAATGAGTCAAGGTAAAACCGAGTTCATGTGCATTGATACGGGGATGGGTTCTACACTGGCCGCCAACCAGTGCCTGTTGGAGGGTTGGATGACCGCATCTATTCTGCAAACGATCGAGGGCCAGCGCCTGGTGGGTGAGGGCGCCGATGCCTGGCGCGTGTGGGGCCCGTATTTAAGTGAGCGCCAGTGGGGCACGGTACGAGAGGACTACAGTGCCGACGGCGATGCCTGGCGTTTCTTTCCCCATGATCACGCACGTAGCCGCGCTTATCGCTGGGGCGAAGATGGTCTGGCCGGGTTCAGCGACAAGGCGCAGCATTGGTGCCTGGGCCTGGCGCTATGGAACGAGCGCGACCCGATCATCAAGGAGCGTCTTTTCGGCCTGAACAACGCTGAAGGCAACCACGGGGAGGACGTCAAGGAACTGTACTTTTTCGTCGATGGCGTGCCGAGTCATGCCTACATGCGCATGCTCTACAAGTACCCGCATGCAGCGTTCCCCTATGATGATTTGGTCGCCGAGAACGCCCGACGAGGCTTGGGCGATGCCGAGTATGAAATCCTCGATACCGGGGTGTTCGAGGACAACCGTTATTGCGATGTCAGCGTCGAATACGCCAAGCACCAGCCCGACGATATTTTCATGCGCGTCATCGTGCATAACCGCTCGCCGCAGCCGACGCGCCTGCAGGTGCTGCCTCAGTTGTGGGCGCGCAATGACTGGAGCTGGACCTTCGATGCACCCAAACCACGGTTGAGCCTGGACGGCGAGCAGGTGTTGGCGCGTCATCCTGCATTGCCGGATCGCTGGCTCAGCGCCTGGGGCCAGGACGGGCTGGAATGGCTGTTCTGTGAAAACGAGAGCAACACCACTCGCTTCGACGGGCAGCCAGCATCGGGGCCGTTCAAGGACGGCATCAACGATTACGTGGTGAACGCGGCGCATTCGGCGATTCGTCGCGACGCCGGCACCAAGGTCGCCGCGCGTTTCATCCTCGATCTGCCAGGGCTGGCGAGCCAGACCCTGTACCTGCGCTTCGCCCCCGTGGAAGCGCCCCAGGTCCATGCACGCAAACTGTTCGAACAACGCCGCCGGGAAGCGGATGACTTTTACGCGGCATTGCAACACGGCATCAGCGACGCAGACGCGCGCAATGTGCAGCGCCAGGCCCTGGCAGGGTTGCTTTGGTCCAAACAGCTGTACTACTTCGACGTCAACCAATGGCTCGACGGCGATCCCACCCAACCTGCGCCGCCGCCCGAGCGCTTGCACCTGCGCAATAGCCATTGGCGGCACCTGTCCAATTTCGACATCCTGACCATGCCCGACACTTGGGAATACCCCTGGTATGCCTCCTGGGACCAAGGGTTCCAGGCCGTTGCCATGGCGTTGATCGATCCGGGGTATGCCAAGCACCAGTTGTTACTGCTGGTCAAAGATCGCTTTATGCATCCCAACGGCCAATTGCCGGCGTACGAATGGCGTTTCGACGATGCCAACCCGCCGGTCCATGGATGGGCCAGTTGGCGCGTGTATCAGCAGGACAAGGCGCTGACCGGTATCGGTGATTTGGACTTTCTTGAACGGATTTTCCACAAGCTGCTGTTGAATTTTTCCTGGTGGGTCAACCGCAAGGACGCTGAGGGGCGCAATCTGTTCCAGGGCGGCTTCCTGGGCCTGGATAACATCGCCCTGTTCGATCGCTCGGCTGCGATGCCGCCTGGCTATCAGCTCGATCAGGCCGACGGCACGGCGTGGGTGGCGGCCTATGCGCTGGATTTGATGCGTATCGCTCTGGAGTTGGCCAAGCGCAATGCCGTGTATGTGGATATTGCGGTGAAATTTTTCGAGCATTTCTTGTATATCGCCGGTGCCATCAACCGGGTCGACGATAGCGAGGAAGGCCTATGGGATGAGCAGGACCTGTTCTTCTACGATGTGCTGCGTCGCCCAGACGGCCAGAACGAACCGGTACGCCTGCGCTCCATCGTCGGCCTGATGCCGCTGTTTGCCGTGCTGGTGTTGGAGCAACGCGAGCATGAAGGTTTGCCTGGGCTACGCGAGCGCCTGCTGGGGTTTATGCACCACCGGCCCGATTTGGCCGCACTGGTATCGCGCTGGAACGAGCCGGGACAGGGCAATCGCCTGTTGCTGGCGCTGCTGCGTGGCGAACGCACCAAGGATCTGCTGCGGCGCATGCTGGCTGACGACGAGTTTCTCTCAACGTTTGGCGTGCGCTCACTATCCAAGGCGTTCGCGGACCAACCCCTGGCACTGAAGATAAATGGCGATACGTTGTGCGCGCGTTACCAGCCAGGTGAATCCGACTCGCGGCTGTACGGCGGTAATTCCAATTGGCGCGGGCCGTTGTGGATGCCCATCAACTACATGCTGATCGAGTCGCTGCGCGAGTTTGAGCGTTATTACGCCGATCACTTTTCGGTGGAGTACCCGGCGGGCAGCGGTTATCTGGCGTCACTGGGAGAAGTGGCCGACGGCCTCAGCCAGCGGTTGACTCGCTTGTTTCTATTGGATGAAAACGGTTCACGCCCGTCGATGGCGGGGTATGCGCAGTTGGAGACTGATCCCCTCAGCCGTGAGCTGGTGTTGTTTCACGAATATTTCCATGGCGAAACCGGCCGCGGCCTGGGGGCGTCACACCAAACCGGGTGGAGTGCATTGGTGGCGTTGTTATTAAGTGTTGCGCCGAAGGCTTGAGGGGAATAAGGCCGGTATCCGGTTAGTCGGAGGCCGCCAGGTTGAACGAAAAATCCCGCCGGGGGGGCGGGATTCTTTGAACATCGACTTATCAGGCCGGAAACAGTTCGCTCAGTTTCATCGCCAGCATCATGTCGCCTTCGGTGCGCAGCTTGCCGCCCATGAACGCCTGCATGCCGTCGGTGGTGCCGTCGACGATGCCTTCCAGCGTGTCGCTGTCCATCACCAGGGTGACTTGGGCGTCTGGGTTTTCGCCTTCTTTGAGTTCGCAGGTCTTGTCTTTGACCACCAGGGAGAAGTTCTTGGTGTCGTCGATGCGGAAACCGAACACCAGGTCCAAGCCTTCGGCAGCGCTTGGGTTGAATTTGGCTTTCATTGCTTCTACAGCTTTGGCTACGTCAGTCATGGTTTCGATCCTTAAGGGTGGAGTCCAGTGACCTTGGGGTCACGGTTGGCCGCGGTTCATCGGAAGGTGATGAGCTGCGGCGCCTTCAACAGTTGCAAGTGGGTATGGCTGTTGAAGGAAGCCAGGGCCACCTCGCGACCGCGGAATTTCAGCTGGTTGAGCGAGGTGTTCACAATCTGCCAGTTCAGCTCGAAGGCTTGGGCGGCAGGGATGCGGGTAATCAGGTGGAGCAGGGCGGTGATGGTGCCGCCGGAGGTAAACACGGCGATTTTGTGGGTGTTCTCGGCTGCTTCCAGCAGACGCTGCAGGCCGCCTTGGACGCGCTCGACAAACCCCAGCCAGCTTTCCAGCCCTGGTGGGTCGTAGGTGCCGGCCAGCCAGCGTTCGATGATCAGGGCGAAGATGCGTTGGAACTCGCCGCGGTTTTGTGCGGCATTGCGCAGAATGTCCAAAGCATCGGGCTCGCTGTCGAGCAGGTCGGGGAGCAGGGCGCGGATGATGGCGTCGGCATCGAATTCGTTGAAGGCGCTGTCGGTTTCCAGGGTGGGAGTCGGCAGGCCGAGGGTGCGGTATTGATCGAACGCGGCTGTGGCGGTGTGCTGCTGGCGGCGCAGGTCGCCGGCTATGCAGCGGTCGAACACCAGGCCCATGTCCGCCAGGTGGCGACCGAGCACTTGCGCTTGTTCCACGCCGATGGGGGACAGCACGTCATAGTCGTCTGCACCGAAGGAGGCCTGGCCATGTCGAATCAAATAGATGCTGCCCACGTCCGTTCACCCGGTACGTTGAAAGTCTGGCGAGGTTATGAGGATGCCGGGGAGCTGTCAATGGAAAAACATACGCTTGTTTTAAAAGCGTGTTGGAGCAACTGAGCAAGGCCCCTGTGCACAGGGGCCTGGATGTTTTTAACGCGCTTATTGATCGACTCCGCTGATCAGGTGTTGGCCTTGATCGTGGCCGCCGGTACGCAACAGGCCCAAGTTGAAATGCTCATCGCGCTGGCTTTGCGGATCACGGGGGTTATTGAACGCTGCGTAGAGCGCTGTGCCCAGTTGCTGGGGCGAGGTCGAGGCGTTGAGCGAGAAATCCGTGCGGGTGTCGCGGCCTTGGATGTCGCGGCCAGTAATCTTCGCCTCGCCCAGTGCCACGCGGCCATGGCTGGAGGCGATGCGCGCGCCGGTCAGGTCGACTGCGCCGCCCACATGCAGCGTTACCCCGTCGCCGCCGTTGATGCCGGACGCCTCGGCGACCTTGTTATTGCTGAACCAGCTGAAGTCCCCCAGCAGTGTGGGTGTGGTGTCGCGGTAAGCCGGATTTTGAAACAGCAGGTTCTTTAACGTGGACGACCCCGTGGCCGCGCCAGTACCGGCCTGGGTCGCGGGTGAGCCACCGACCTTGCTGAGCAGCTTGTCCTTGAGCGTGCGCGCCTTGTCGGCCGTTTTTTCGTAAAGGTTCTTTCCGGCGGTCTTGAGCTTGCCCGACCATGGCCCGCCGGCCACGCTGAGCTTATCGACCGCGCCCGCCGGGTTCTTTTCCGTGGTCAATTGCGCGTCGACCTGCACCTTCAAGCCCTCCACCTGATCCTGACGGCTCTGCACCACCAAGTCGCCGTCGATTGTGCCGCTGACCTCGCGCGCCGTGACGGTGGCCCCCAGCAACTGCGTATCGCCGCGGCTGTCGAGTTGAATGCGATCAGCCCGCAGGCGGGTATTGTCGTGGGTCTGACTGCTGAGTTGGTCCACGCCGCCCTTGGCGCGCGCGAACAGGCCGGAACCGTTATTGGCCGGGTCCGTACTGCGGGTGCCGCTCACACCCAGGCCGCCGGCGATAGTGCGGTTGTTGCGGTGCTCGTTGGAGACCGCAGACTCCAGCACCAAGTCGCCGCCGGTGGCCGCCAGCTCAAACGCCTGGGCCTGGCCCTGCACTCCTTGCAGGCGCACATGATCGGCCTGGATACGCACGGTGCCCGCGCTATCGAGCGTGCCACCGCGCTGCAACACGCTGTGTTCGTCGATGTCAGCCAGGCTGAACTGGGCACCGGCGCTGCCGCTCTTGCTGCTGGATGTGTCAGCCTGGGTCGCTTTGGCACTGACGCGAGCCCCGCCACCGATCCCGTCGCCATTGGCCGTGTGGGTATCGACCCCGGCCAGGAACTCAAAGCGGTTTCCGGCGGTGAGGCGAATATCGCCGCTGTTGGGCGTGCCGACTTTGGCGCCGTGCAGGGTCAGGTCCTGCCCGGCGTCGATTTCGATCACGCCGTCGGCGATCAAATCGGCACTGCGGCCTTGGGAGTCTTCGACGCTCAAGTCGGATTTATCCAACTGGAAGCCCGCGTTGGCTTTCTTGCTGGTGCCTGGGCTGCTGCCCAGTTCAACCCAGCCGAAACCGCTCAAGGTGCCTTCGCCGGAACCCTGCCAGTCGCGGGCTTGGTTGAAGGTCAGCGAACCGGCGGCCTGAATCTTCAAATCACCGCGTCCCGCGTCGAAGCGGCTGCCTTCGTAGCGGCCGTCGCTGCCCAACTGCACGCTGATGCCGCGTTTGCCCTCGATGCTGCCTGGCACTGCGGTACGGGTGGTGTTACCCAGGTCGAAACTGCCGCCCACGCCCAGAACCCGCGCATTCAGGTCGCGGCCGGTGGTGGTGTACAGCCTTAACGAAACGTCGGTGTCGGTGCCGTTGTCCTGTTGCCAACTGCTGTTCTCGGCTGCGTTGAAGGTATGGCTGTCGGCCTTGATCGACACGCCTCCCTCGGTGGCCGTGTAGCGTGTGCCTGTATCGGTCAATGCACCCTCGACCTGCACGTTGACGGTGGCACCTTCGAAGGTGCTGACCACCGCTGTGGTACCTCCGCTCTCGGCGCGGGTGTTCAGCACATTGACGGCCAGGTCGACGCCCAGGTTGGGTGGTTCAATCGCGTCAAGCACCGAGGGTTGATAGAACTTGCTCTGATCCACCCCTTCGACCAGTTTTTGCACCGGGCGAGTGAGGTCTTTGTATTCGATGTTGCTGCCGATACTGGCGGTCCAGCCCTTGACCTGCTCGGTTTCGACGGTGCTGTTGGAGACCGCGCGGTTTTCCACGCTGCCGGCGCTGAGGGTGAGGTCTTTGTCAGCCTTGACCTGCGCGGCCTCGGTCAACAGTGTGCCCTGGCCCTTGTCGGCAACCAGATTCAGATCGCCAGCGCTGCTCAGATGGCTCGATTTGACGGTGGTGGAGGCGCTGCTTGTAATCACCTCTTCCTGACCGACCTTGTAACCGCCGCCGGCTCGATCCATGCCGCCGGTGACAAAGTGGCCAAGGCCGAAGGTATCGGTTTCACTGACGCGCGTGGTGGTGTCGGCTTCGCTGAGCAGTTCGATGGCGTGGCCGGCGATGTTCAAATCGCCCTGGGTACTGCTCACGTCCGAGGCTTTGACCCGCACGGTATTTTCGGCAGTGATGTCCACCGTGGCGCCTTTGAGTTGGCTGCCTTCATGGGTGAGGCTGTCTTGGGTGGTGGTGTTGTGCTCCTGGCTATAGCCGACCCCGGCTTGAAATTGTTTCGAGCCCTTGATGCCGGGCGCCGCTTGTTTGGTCTCGGTGGCGGAAGAGGTGAACCCGTTGCGGGTGGTCTGCGTGACCGTGGTGTCGCGGCTCGTGCCCGCTAGCAAGTTGATATCGCCCGCGGCGGTCAGTTTCAACTCGGCCTTTGCTTCGACATCCGCGCCGATCACATTCAGATCACTGGCGCTTTGCAGGCGCAGATTGCTCTGGGACTTCACCTGGCTGCGCACCAGGTTGCTGGCGTTTTTCCGCTCGTCAGTCTGGTCCTTGAATAGGCCGAACAGTTTGCTGTCGGAGCGCGACTTTTCCGAGTGCACCAGGCTTTGGCTGCCGTCGATCGTCAGCGAGCCGCTGTTGCTGATCAATACCGCGTCCTGCTGCCCCAGCACCTGGCTGCCGGTAATCAGCACATCGTCGGAGGTGACCCGCAAGGTGCCCTGGGCACTGACGCGGCTGCCGATGGATTGGTCTTCGCTGCGGTTGTCCTTGTCGTTTTTGCCGAACACGGCGCCGGAGAGCAGGTCGCCTTCGTAGTTGTTCTGCGTGCGTTGCTGGGCAGCGCGCGTGACGCCGACATTGACCTGTTTGCCGGACTCGATCGTCAGGTCCCCCTGGCTCTGGACCTGGCTGCCGAGCACCGTCAGGTTCTTGCCGCTGCGTACGCTCATCGCCGCGTTGCTTGACAGGCTGCTGGCGCGGGCGGTTTCGGTGGTGCGCGAGGTGTCGTAATCCCCACGCCATAGGCCCTTGCGGTGGTTGAGGGTTTCGCGGGTGGTCTGGGAGTCGTTCAAAGCGCTAAGGCGCAGGTCTCTGCCGGCCGTGGCGTGCAGGTTGCGACCGGCGCTGGCGCTGGAGGCCGACAATTGCAGATCGCCACCGGCCTTGAGCGTCAGATCGGTGCGTGCCTTGAGCTGGGTGCCGACGTGTTCGACGTCGATCTGGGTGGTGGTCTTGTCGTAGGTTTCGGTAGTGATGAACAACACCTTCTTTTTCCAGGACTCTTGCTGTTGGCTCTGGCTTTTGCGGGTTTTGGCCTCAAGGCGCAGATGGCGTCCGGCGCTGGCGTCGATGGCGCGACCCTGCACCTCAACCGCCGACAGTGTCAGATCGTTGTGGGCGGCGAGGGCGACGTCGCCGTTGGTGCTGCTGATGCGGGTGCGCACCGGCTCAGGGTTGCCGGAGATGGACAGGTTGCCGGCCGACGTCACCTTGAGATTGCCGCGCGCTGTCAGCGGCGCGGCGATCTTGACCCCGGCGCCGTCGGCGGTGCTGATAATGTTGATGCGTCCGGCCTGCATGGCGCCCAACAGCTGCGCGTCGACCGGGCGGGCGCTTGCCCGGCCGCTGCTTTCGATGACGGCGTCGGCGTAACGCAGGCGATTCTGCCCGATCAAGACGTTGAGATCGTCCCGTGCGGTGAGCGTACCGTGGGTGCTGATGCGTGGAGCGATCAGGTCGAGGGCGCCGGCGCTGTTGCTCACGCCTCGCTCGCCCACATTGAGGGGGTTGGCACCGTTGAAGGTGGTGAGGCGCTTGAGCTTGCCGCCCTCCAGTTCCGGGCTGCCCACTACAAAGCTGGCGCGCGGTGTATTGATAAAGCTGGCGCCGTTGACTGTGATGCCGTTGGGGTTGGCCAGCACGTAGTCGGCCGCGCGCCCGAACACTTCCTGCGGGCCGTTGATATGGGAGGCCTTGCGGCTGGTCACTTCGTTGAGGATCAAGCCGGCCGCCCGGCCGCTGAACTGCGGATTGGCGGGTAACTGCCCGGCCAGTTTCGAGCGTCCCGCCGCCACCGCGTTGTTCAATACCAGACCTGCGCTTTGCACGTTGTAGTCCACGAATCGGTTGTGGGAAACCCCAGCCTGGTTGGGCGCGACGATGTTCAATACCGGTACATCCTTCACCGTGAAGCGCTGGGCATTGCCGCTCACCGGCACCACATCGGCGGCGAACGCCTGATGGCCATAGTGAATCGACAGCAGGCTGCAGATCACCCAACGCAGGGGATGGGAGGGTTTGAGATGAACCGATGGAAAACGGCAATGACTAGTCATGGCTTGACCTTCTTGTTGTTATTGGGGGAGGCGTTATAAGTGCAGGCTTAACTCCATCAGCCAGAAACCTCGTTCCTTGATCGGTAGCGCGGGGCCGAACAGCCCGCGCTGGTAATCCACGTCCACTTGCCAGGTGCGGTGGTTCAAGGCCAGGCCAACGCTGGCCCCGCCTACACGCTGGATATCGGCGCCTTTGAGGTACTGGCTCCAGCCCAGGTCCACCCCCACGCGCGGGCTGATCTGCAACTGGCCCAGCAGGTGTCGGCGCAGGCTCAAGGTGTTGCGCCACACCGCGCCGTTGGCGGCGGCCAGCGCAGCGAGGCGGAAGCCGCGTACCGCGTAATGGTCGGTGATCAGCAACTGTTCCAGGCTCGGCAGTGGGTCGGGGCTGTATTGCAGTGCGAGTTGGCTGTTCCACACACCGTCGGCGGTTGGGTTGTGCCGCGTGTAATCGACGTCGACGCGGTATTTATGAAATTGCGCGCGGGGCAAGTCCCGGGATTCACGCCGGCTGTCGCGGTCGGCGCCCAAGCCGTCGAGGCCCTGGGCATAGCTGGCATTGGCGTTCCAGATGCCGTCCGCCAGCCTCAACAGGTTGAGACTGGCCTCGGCCACCGTCAGGCTCGGGCTCTGGATCGCCAGGTAGGTATCGGCGATGTAGCTTTGCGAGCGTTTTGTGTTCAGGCGCAGGTTGCCATTGAGCAACGTGTGCTGATCGCGCCACAGCAGGCGGTTGAGGGCGAGGCCGTATTGATGGGCCTGGCCATTGGCGCTGACGGTCTGGCTGGGCAGGGCGATGCCATAACGGTAGTGGGCCTGGCTGGCGCTCAAGGCCAGGGTCCAGAAACCGTAGGGCAAGGTGTAGTAGATACCCTGGGAACGACTGTAGCGGTGGCTGTCGCCCAGGGAGGTACTGGCGCTGACACTGATGAAGTCATTCAGGCTCAGCGGGCTGTCGTACGCCAGATGGAGTAGCGCCGTGTGCCTTCCTGTCGCCTCGGTGCCACGGTTGTTGTAGCTCGCGCTGCTGCTCAAGCGCGGCGCAGCGGGGCGCGGGCGCAGCAACAGGTGCGAGGCCCCAGGTTGCTGGCCGGGGAGTACATCCACCGTCAGATCGACTGAGCGCAGGCGGTTCAACTGATCGAGGCCCTGTTCCAGCTCGCGCAGTTGCAGCGGCCGGCCCAGCATGTCGGGGAACGCGCCGCGCAACGACACCGGTAGGTCCGGATCCGCCAGTTCGATGCTTTCGAGGTAGCCTTCTTCGATGACGATGTCGAGGCGCTGGCCATCTTCTGGAGGCTGTTTCAGGTAGGGGCGACTGGTGATATAGCCGGCCTCGACGTACAGCGCGGTCAGTGCCGCCAACAATTGGTTGATAGGCGACGCGCCCATGCACGCGCTGAGGTGGGATTGCAGCACCGTGCGCAGGCGCGCCGGCTTGAGCAGGGTATTGCCCGTCAGGCGCAGGCCGCGTATCTGCCAGCACGGTTCGGTGGCGGACGACTGCGGGAGCGGGGCGGCGGGCTCCGATTGCACTGTGGCCTCACGCTCAAGCAGGCGCAGGCGCTGCTCGCGTTCCAGTTGCTCGCGGGTTCGACGCTCGAACTCTTGCGCACGCAGGTCGACCGGGTTGAGCTGTGCGGAGGCTGCCACGCCAGGGAGGCTGGCGCTCGACGCGATGCACAGCGCCATGAGCAGCCAGGCGCGGGTATCGAGGTGCTGGGGGCGCATCGGCGTCGCTCCTGTGTGGGTGTGTTCAACGGAGAGTTTAAAGTCGTTTTCTCTTGTATTTGCTGGGCTTCGGGTCTGAAAATGATGTGGGAATCGAACTACGCAAGTAGGACTTTGTCGCTATTTTTGTAGGATATTGGCCGGGTTAACAGTGTTAGACACGGTGGCGACAATCCCCGTAGACTGCGGCTTTCGAGCCTCATAGGTGTCTTATGGAGTTTCTTGCCGAGTACGCAAGTTTTCTAGCTAAAACCGTCACCCTGGTGGTCGCCATTCTGGTGGTGCTGATCAGCTTCGCGGCGCTGCGCAGCAAGGGGCGGCGCAAGTCCGCCGGTCAATTGCAGGTCAGCAAACTCAACGATTTTTACAAGGAGCTGCGCGAGCGCCTGGAGTCGACCCTGCTCGACAAGGATCAGCTAAAGGCCCAGCGAAAATCCGAGGGCAAGGCCGAAAAGAAGAAGGGCAAACAGAAAGCCGAGGCCAAGCCACGGGTGTTCGTGCTGGACTTTGACGGCGACATCAAGGCCTCGGCCACCGAGAGTCTGCGCCATGAAATCACCGCATTGCTCAGCCTGGCCACGCCCAAGGATGAGGTGGTGCTGCGCCTGGAAAGCGGCGGCGGCATGGTGCACAGCTATGGCCTGGCCTCGTCGCAACTGGCGCGTATCCGCCAGGCCGGCGTGCCGTTGACCGTGTGCATCGATAAGGTGGCGGCCAGCGGCGGCTACATGATGGCGTGCATTGGCGAGAAGATCATCAGCGCGCCCTTTGCCATCCTGGGTTCCATCGGTGTGGTGGCGCAGTTGCCCAACGTCAACCGCCTGCTGAAAAAGCACGATATCGACTTCGAAGTGCTCACCGCCGGCGAGTACAAGCGCACCCTCACGGTGTTTGGCGAAAATACCGAGAAGGGCCGGGAGAAATTCCAGGAAGACCTGGACATCACCCATCAACTCTTCAAGAACTTTGTTTCGCGTTATCGCCCGCAGTTGGCCATCGACGAAGTGGCGACCGGTGAGGTGTGGTTGGGTGTGGCCGCGCTGGATAAACAGTTGGTTGATGAGTTGCAGACCAGCGATGAATACCTGGCGACCAAGGCCAAGACGGCCGAGGTATTTCACCTGCACTATGCCGAGCGCAAGAGCTTGCAGGAGCGCGTTGGCCTGGCGGCCAGTGGTTCGGTGGACCGCGTGTTGTTGACGTGGTGGAGCCGGTTGACTCAGCAGCGCTTCTGGTAACACCAATGTGGGAGCGGTGGCTTGCTCCCGATAGCCGTAAGTATCTAAAGGCTGATGCAAAACGCCGTGGTGAGCAGGCTTGCCCTGCGCTGGGCTGCGAAGCAGCCCTCTCCAAAAAATAGGGTTTATCTGGCACACCGAGGCGCTTGGCCCGGGGGCGGCTTTGCAGCCAAGCGCGGGGCAAGCCTGCTCACCCCAAAGGCCGCATTTTTTCAGGTTTTGTTTTCATCGAAGGGCAAGTAGATGCCTATGCCCCGATAGCGGTGTATCAATCAACCTATGCGAACTTGAAGAACGGCCATCGGGGTAAGCCCGCCTCTCACGGGGTTTACGCTTCGGGTACAGATTTTGTAATGGTTTTGCGTTGTGGGAAATTCATGTTTCGAATGTAGGATTTAAGTCCTTTTCTCATTGCAGGACTTGCATGAATACCCTCTCGGAGCCCCCCAGTCGTCTTTCCCCAAGACGTTTATTGCTGCCGTTCCCGCTGAAACATCCCGTTTTTCGATTGCTGATCTTGTGCCGGTCCTACGACCGCGCTTTGCCATGTCCGGCATTCTGAATTCAACCAAGAGACTTTATAAATGGAATGGTTAGCGGATCCAACGGCCTGGCTCGGCTTGTTGACCTTGATTGTGCTGGAACTGGTACTGGGTATCGACAACCTGGTGTTTATTGCGATCCTGGCGGACAAGCTGCCGCCGGAGCAGCGCGACCGAGCGCGGTTGATCGGTTTGTCCCTGGCCTTGCTGATGCGCCTGGGCCTGCTGGCGAGTATTTCCTGGCTGGTGACGCTGACCCAGCCGCTGTTCGAGGTGTTCGACAAGAGCTTCTCGGGCCGTGACTTGATCATGCTGTTCGGCGGTGTATTCCTGCTGTTCAAGGCCACCATGGAATTGCATGAACGCCTTGAGGGGCATGTGGCGCAACGTTCGGGTACCGCGGCATACGCACTGTTCTGGCCGATTGTGGCGCAGATCGTCGTGCTCGATGCGGTGTTCTCCCTGGACGCGGTGATTACCGCCGTGGGCATGGTGGACGAACTGGCGGTGATGATGATCGCGGTGATCATTTCCATCGGGTTGATGATCGTCGCGAGCAAGCCGTTGACTCGCTTCGTCAACGCTCACCCTACGGTGATCATGCTGTGTCTGGGCTTCCTGATGATGATCGGCTTTGCCCTGACCGCCGAAGGCCTGGGCTTCCATATTCCGAAGGGCTACCTGTATGCGGCCATCGGTTTCTCGATTTTGATCGAGGTGTTCAACCAGATTGCCCGTGCCCGTCGCAAGAAGTCGGCCCAGGGCGTGCTGCCGGTGCGTGAGCGCACTGCCCATGCGGTCATGCGCCTGTTGGGCGGACGCAGCCTGGCGGTGGAAGAGGTGGGTGAGGACGTGGCCGATCTGCTGGGCGAGCCCGATGCAGCGCAAGGCCCGCTGTTTGACCGCCGTGAGCGGGTGATGATCAGCGGCGTGCTGCAACTGGCCGAGCGACCGATCCGCAGCTTGATGACGCCGAGGGCCAAAGTCGACTTTATCGACCTGTCGGACGATCTCGATACGATTCGCCTGAAACTGATGCATTCGTCCTACTCGCGGCTGCCGTTGATCCGCAACGGTGCCGTTGATGAGCCATTAGGCTTCGTACACAAAAAGGAATTGCTCAAGGAATACCTGGCCGGTAACGAGCCGAACCTGGAGCACTTGGCACGCCGGGCGATCAACCTGTTGGACAGTTTTTCGATCCTCAATGCGCTGGAACAGATGCGCCAGGAGTCGACCCATATCGCCTTTGTGATCAACGAATTCGGTGATTTTATGGGGGTGCTGAGCATGACCGACATTCTTGAGTCCATCGCTGGCGAACTGCCGGACGCCAGCGAAATCGAAGGGCCGGATATTGTCGAGGAAGGCGCAGGCTTTCGCGCCAATGGCGCGCTGAACCTCCACCAGGTTCGCCAGCGCATCGGCTTCAACGCGGTCGCTACCGCGGATTACCAAACCTTGGCGGGACTGGTGATGAGCCTGCTCGATCGTCTACCCGTGGTGGGCGACTGCCTGGAGCATGAGGGTTGGCGTTTGACGGTGGTGGCGGTGGAGGAACGGCGGGTGACGCAGGTGTTTTTGCAACGTGGTGAGGGGCATAGCGTTTGAACGTGTCCTGCAATAGCTCTCGCCGCTTGTCCTCAGGCCCGAAATACTTGAGCGTTTCCATCATGGTTCCGCGTGAGTAGATCAGTAGCGTCGGGGTCCCCGTCACGAGGGGGTGCCTCGGCGTGTTGGCACAGTCGAGTACCAGGCTGCGAATCTGTGGGTATTGGGCTGCTGTCTCAACGAACAGAGGGCCGATACCCGCGCAAGCCGAGCAACGCTCGGACACAAACAGCATGAAAACCGGATGTGGCGTGCTCAGTAGCCGTTGGTATTCGTCGGCATCGGCGATGGTTGCAGTGGCATACCCCATGGCGATGATCCTCCTGGAAAGTGCTGGTTGTGCCCAACGCTAATCCGGGCTCGCCCTTGCGTCTACTGTCAACCTTTACAGGTCCTCCTCCCGTTCCGCGCGTTCCCGCGCCTTGCGTGCCTGGTTGGCGCACTTCCTGTATTCCTCGTTATCGCGAGAGGCCTTGGCGCGACGATAATCGTGATGGTTCTGACTGGTGTAATTGGCATCGAACGACTCCTTGAGTCTGGCCAACTCCTCCTTGCACGCGCGACGATCCTCGCTGCCCAACGCATTCCCGGCCACCAACGCAAAAAACACCAGACCTATAACGCTGACCTTCATCACCACCCCCTCAACCTCAGCCGGCCCACACCCTTCACAGCCTAGCCCTCCAGGCCCATTTTTCCACGCCCACCATCGCCCTCAATTGAGGCGTTCTCACCCAAACTGGGGCCCCGGGTAGCACTCATGCCGCAAATGCTGGCTCATCGCCGTATAACGCCGCAGAGCTATGTTACTGATCTGCATGGTATTTCCCTTCAGCGTATGTTTTCGCCTTCGCCTATGGCACACTTTCTGCTGTCTATTCCGTTGTTACATACTAGGTTCCGGTATAGCGGAATACACAACCTCTGGAGTGCTTGTCATGCATCACCGACCTTCCGTGTTCAAAGCGTGTGTTTTTCTCTTCGCCGCATCGGCTTCCCTCGCCACCGTTGCGCAGGCGGCGGGCAGCAAGCTCGATGATGTGCTCAAGCGTGGGCATCTGATCGTGGGTACAGGCAGTACCAATGCGCCGTGGCACTTCCAGGGAGCGGATGGCAAGTTGCAAGGGTTCGATATTGATATCGGTCGCATCGTGGCCAAAGGTCTGTTCAATGATCCGAGCAAGGTCGAGTTCGTGGTGCAATCGTCCGACGCGCGGATTCCCAACCTGCTGACCGACAAGGTCGACATGAGTTGCCAGTTCATCACCGTTACCGCCAGCCGCGCGCAGCAGGTGGCGTTTACCTTGCCTTACTACCGCGAGGGTGTGGGCCTGCTGCTGCCGAACAACAGCAAGTACAAGGAAATCGACGACCTGCAGGCCGCTGGCGATGGCGTTACCGTCGCCGTGCTGCAGAACGTGTATGCCGAAGAGTTGGTGCACCAGGCGCTGCCCAAGGCCAAGGTCGATCAATACGACAGCGTTGACCTGATGTACCAGGCCGTGAACTCCGGGCGCGCGGACGCCGCCGCCACCGACCAGTCCTCGGTCAAATACCTGATGGTGCAAAACCCCGGCCGCTACCGCAGCCCGGCCTACGCTTGGAGTCCGCAGACCTATGCTTGCGCGGTCAAACGCGGCGATCAGGACTGGCTGAACTTCGTCAACACGGCACTGCATGAAGCCATGACTGGTGTGGAATTTCCCACCTACAAAGCCTCCTTCAAGCAATGGTTCGGCGTGGACCTGCCGGAGCCGGCGATTGGCTTCCCTGTCGAGTTCAAGTGACGTGTGAAAACCGGGGCGCCGCCACCGGCGCCCCTCTCAGGTAGCGTTGACCATGAATTATCAGTTGAACTTTGCCGCCGTCTGGCGCGATTTCGACACCTTGCTGGCGGGGCTCGGGTTGGGTCTGCAACTGGCATTGCTGTCGATCGCCATCGGCTGCGTGATCGGCCTGCTGATGGCGTTTGCCATGCTGTCCAGGCACCGCGCCTTGCGCATCCTGGCGTCGGTGTACGTGACGGTGGTGCGTAATACACCGATTCTGGTGTTGATCCTGTTGATCTACTTTGCCTTGCCCAGCCTGGGCATTCGTCTGGACAAAATCCCTTCGTTCATCATCACCTTGTCGCTTTACGCCGGGGCGTATCTGACCGAAGTGTTCCGTGCCGGGCTGTTGAACATTCCCAAGGGCTTGCGCGAAGCCGGCCTGGCCATCGGCCTGGGCGAGTGGCGCATCCGCGCCTATATCACCGTGCCCGTGATGCTGCGCAACGTGCTGCCGGCGCTGTCGAACAACTTTATCTCGCTGTTCAAGGACACCTCCCTGGCCGCCGCGATCGCCGTACCGGAACTGACTTATTACGCCCGCAAGATCAACGTCGAAAGCTACCGGGTGATTGAAACCTGGCTGGTCACGACCGCGCTCTACGTGGCCGCCTGTTACCTCATTGCCTTGTTGCTCCGTTACCTGGAACAACGTCTGGCGATCCGTCGTTAAGGAGGGTTCCCCATGTACGAATCTCCCAGTTGGCTGCACGAGTTGTGGATCGCCCGAGACACCCTGTGGGCGGGGTTTCAGGCCAGTGTTTATGTGTCGGCGCTGGCCATTCTTTTCGGCACGCTGATCGGTATCGTCGCCGGGTTGATCCTGACCTATGGCAAGTTCTGGATGCGTGCACCGTTTCGCCTGTATGTCGACCTGATCCGTGGCACGCCGGTGTTCGTGCTGGTGCTGGCGTGCTTCTACATGCTGCCGGCGCTCGGCTGGCAGATCAGCGCATTCCAGGCCGGCGCGGTCGGGCTGACGTTGTTCTGTGGCTCCCATGTGTCGGAAATCGTACGTGGCGCACTGCAAGCCATTCCCCGTGGGCAACTGGAAGCGGGCAAGGCGATCGGTCTGACGTTCCGACAATCCCTGGGCTACGTGCTGTTACCTCAGGCGTTGCGCCAGATCCTACCGACCTGGGTCAATTCCTCCACGGAAATTGTCAAAGCCTCGACCTTGCTGTCGGTGATCGGCGTGGCCGAATTGCTACTGAGCACCCAGCAAGTGATCGCGCGTACCTTCATGACCCTGGAGTTCTACCTGTTCGCCGGGTTTTTGTTCTTTGTCATCAACTACGCCATCGAGTTATTCGGGCGCTACATTGAAAAGCGGGTGGCCTTGCCATGAACCAATCTCACACAACCGAACCGCTGCTGAATATTCGCGGCCTGCGCAAACAGTACGGCGAGGTAGAAGTGCTCAAGGGCGTCGACCTGTCGATGCAGCGCGGTAATGTGGTGACCTTGATCGGCTCCAGCGGTTCGGGCAAGACCACGCTGCTGCGGTGTGTCAATTTGCTGGAGGAGTTCCAGGGCGGCCAGATCACCCTGGACGGCGAGTCGATCGGCTACAGCGACGTCGGCGGCAAACGCGTGCGTCACCCGGAGCGCGTGATTGCCCAGCACCGGGCGATGACCGGCATGGCGTTCCAGCAGTTCAACCTGTTCCCGCATTTGACCGCGTTGCAGAACGTAACCTTGGGCTTATTGAAAGTTAAGAAAATGCCTAAGGACCAAGCCGTTGCTCTCGCGGAAAAATGGCTGGAGCGTGTAGGACTTTTAGAGCGGCGCAATCACTTTCCCGGCCAGTTGTCCGGCGGCCAGCAACAGCGTGTGGCGATTGCCCGTGCGATTGCGATGAACCCCAGCTTGATGCTGTTCGACGAAGTCACCTCAGCCCTCGACCCGGAACTGGTGGGCGAAGTGCTCAGTGTGATCAAGGGCCTGGCGGAAGAGGGCATGACCATGTTGCTGGTCACCCATGAAATGCGTTTTGCCTATGAAGTGTCCGACCAGATCGTGTTTATGAACCAGGGGCGTATTGAGGAGCAGGGTTCGTCGAAGGACATCTTCGAACGTCCACAATCGCCGCGCCTGGCGGAATTTTTGAAGAACATTCGTTTTTAATCAGGAGCACATTGTTATGAGCATCACTCGTTACGGAGCCGGCAGCACTGCCGGCGGTGGCCAGCCTCGGCCTTTCGCGCGTGCCGTGGAGGCGGATGGCTGGTTATACGTGTCAGGCCAGGTGCCAGCAGTGGACGGCGAAATCATCACCGGCGGCATTGTCGAGCAAACCCACCAGACCCTGCGCAACGTTGTGGCGATTCTGGAAGAGGCCGGCTATGAATTGAAAGACGTCGTACGGGTCGGCGTATGGCTGGAAGACCCGCGGGACTTCTGGAGTTTCAACAAAGTCTTCGGCGAATACTTCGCCCCGGAACACGCCCCGGCGCGGGCCTGTGTGCAGGCCAACATGATGGTCGATTGCAAGGTCGAGATCGATTGCGTGGCCTACAAGAAAAAAGGCTAAATGCTTCGACTTCCATACAGAACCCATGTGGGAGGGAGTGGCTCCCCCCACATTCCACCGGACCGAAAACCATCATGACCGAAGACACCATCAAACGCCGCGCCAAAGGCCTGGACCGAGCGTTCGATATCCTCGATTTTCTCAAGGAAATCGGCCAACCGCTGCGCCCGAACGATATAGCCAGCGGCATCGGCAGCCCCAAGTCCACGGTCTATGAACTGGTCGCTTCGTTATTGGAACGGCGCATCCTGGAAACGGTGGGCAAGGACGGCCACGTCTACCTCGGCCGCCAACTGTACTTTCTCGGTCAGGCGCACCTGCGCCATTTCGACCTGACCCGCGAGGCCGACCATGCCTTGCAGGAAATCGTCAGCCAGACCCACGAAACCGCCCAGATGTGCCTGCTCAATGGGCGCAAATACACCGTGGCGCTGATGCGCGAAGGCGAGCGGCATTTCCGCATCTCCTCGGATATCGGCGAAAACGCGCCCATCCCCTGGACCGCCTCCGGGCGTCTGCTGCTGGGGCACTTGAGCGATCAGCAGATTGTCGACCTGATCGACCCCGAAGATTTCATCCTGCCGGACGGTCAGCGCCTGCCGCTGGAGACTTTCCTGGCGCAGATTCGTCAAGCCAGCCTCGACGGTTTTTTCTCGTTCGACAGCGTGGCCGACACCTTCACCCATTGCTTCGCCGCCCCTGTGCGGGATGCCCAAGGGGTCAGCATCGCGACCCTGTGCATCGTCGCGCCCCGGGCCGACGCCCTCAACAACTACAGCGACTATCGCCGGGTGCTGATCGACAGCGCCAACAACCTGGCCCGTCGCATCAACGAATAGGAACCTCTTATGCCTGCCCTCAATGCCGTCGAAAAAGGCGCTGCCGCCATCGGCGCCCACTTGGTCCGCGACGTCAGCCTGCCGGCCCTGGTGCTGCACCGTGACGCCCTGGAACACAACATTCGCTGGATGCAGACGTTTGTCAGCAACAGCGGCGCCGAGCTGGCGCCCCATGGCAAGACCAGCATGATGCCGGCGCTGTTCAAACGGCAGATCGAGCAGGGCGCATGGGGCATTACCCTGGCCAGCGCAGTGCAGACCCGTGCTGCTTATGCCGGTGGCGTGCGCCGCGTATTGATGGCCAACCAGTTGGTGGGCGCGCCGAATATGGCGCTGATCGCTGACCTGTTGGCCGATCAGGATTTCGATTTTCATTGCATGGTCGATCACCCGGATAACGTCGCCGACCTCGGGTTGTTTTTCGCTGCCCGCGGCCTGCGTCTGAACGTGATGATCGAATACGGTGTGGTCGGCGGCCGTTGCGGGTGCCGCAGCGAGCAGGAAGTGCGCGACCTGGCCCGGGCGATCAAGGCCCAGCCGGCCCTGGCGCTGACGGGCATCGAAGGTTACGAAGGGGTGATCCACGGCGAGCACGCCATCCGCGGTATCCGCGATTTCGCCGCGAGCCTGGTGCGCCTGGCGATGGAGCTGCAAGACAGCGGCGCGTTCGATCTGGCCAAGCCCATCGTCACCGCCTCGGGGTCGGCCTGGTACGACCTGATTGCCGAGTCGTTCGAAGCGCAGAACGCCGCCGGACGTTTTCTCAGCGTATTGCGCCCCGGCAGCTACGTGGCCCACGACCACGGCATCTACAAAGACGCGCAATGCTGCGTGCTCGACCGTCGCAGCGATCTCAACGAGGGCCTGCGCCCAGCCCTGGAAGTCTGGGCCCACATGCAATCCCTGCCGGAGCCGGGGTTTGCGGTGATCGCCCTGGGCAAGCGTGACGTGGCCTACGATGCCGGCCTGCCGGTGCCGCTCAAGCGCTACAAGGCCGGTGTCCTGCCGGCTGAAGGCGATGACGTGAGCGCCTGCGTCGTCACCGCAGTGATGGATCAGCACGCCTTTATGACCGTGGCGCCGGGCGTGGAGCTGCGCATCGGCGACATCATTTCCTTCGGCACCTCGCATCCGTGCCTGACCTTCGATAAATGGCACGTCGGCTGCCTGGTGGATGAGCAATTGCAAGTGATCGAATCCCTGCACACCTGCTTCTAACCCGCGCAGCCCCCCACCGTATGCGTTCCAATGTGGGAGGGGGCTTGCCCCCGATGGGGCCCTCAGCCACACCAGAGACTCAGGCATGAACACAACCCCTCGCATCGCCCTGATCGGCGAATGCATGATCGAACTGCAACACCGCGCCGACGGCAGCCTGCACCAGAGCTTCGGCGGCGACACCCTCAACACCGCGGTGTACCTGCGCCGTGAGCTGGGCGCTGGTGGCGGCGTCGACTACGTCACCGCCCTGGGCGATGACAGCTTCAGCGATGCGATGTGCCAGCAATGGGCCGACGAAGGTCTCGGTCTGGGCCTGGTGCAACGCTTGCCGGGGCGTTTGCCGGGTTTGTATTGCATCCAGACCGACGCCCAAGGCGAGCGCAAATTTCTGTATTGGCGCAACGAAGCCGCCGTGCGCGACTGCTTCACTACGCCCGCCGCCGAGCCCGTTCTGGCGGCGCTGCACGGCTACGACGTGGTGTATTTCAGCGGCATCACCCTGGCCGTGCTCGGTGAGATCGGCCGCGGGCGCCTGCTGCAAGCCCTGATCGAAACCCGCCGCCGTGGTGGCCGGGTGGTGTTCGACAACAACTATCGCCCGCGCCTGTGGCCCAGCGTGGAAGCGGCCCGCGCGGCGTATCACGCGGTGCTGGCCGAAGTGGATATCGCCTTGCTCACCGAAGATGACGAGCGCGCATTGTTTGGTTATGAGGACGCCGAGCAGGTGTTCGCGGCCTATCCAGCCATCGCCGAGGTGGTGCTCAAGCGTGGCGCAGATGCGTGCCTGATCCGCTGCAACGGCGGGCGGTTTTCTGTACCGGCGTTAAAGGTCGGTAAGGTGGTGGATACCACGGCGGCGGGGGACTCGTTCAGCGCGGCATATCTGGCCAGCCGGCTCCAGGGTGGTTCACCCGAGGCGGCGGCATTGGCTGGACATCGTCTGGCCAGTCGGGTGATTCAGGTGCCGGGGGCATTGATTCCCCAGGGGTGAATGGGCGCCTTCGGCGGATCGGGGGCAAGCCCCCTCCCACAGTCGATTGCATTGCTCCAGATATATGCGGGAGAGGGCTTGCCCCCGATGGGACCCTAAAGGCATCCCTCAATCGCGATAAAACACCTGCACCAAGTGATACCCGAACTTGCTCTTGATCGGCCCATGCACCACCCGCAGCGGCTTCTTGAAAATCACTGCGTCGATCGCCCCCACCATCTGCCCCGGCCGGATCTCACCCAAATCACCGCCACGTTTGCCCGACGGGCAGGTGGAGTACTTCTTGGCCAGCACATCAAAGGCTTCGCCCTTGGCAATGCGCTGCTTGAGTTGTTCGGCTTCTTCGCTGGTTTTCACCAGGATATGACGGGCTTGGGCTTTCATTGATCTCTACCAGGTGTGCGACGGCGCGCGATTATGCCTGAAGTCCTTCGTCGACGCCGATCATGCCGCGGATTTTGGTGGCCAGCAGGTCGATGGAAAACGGCTTGGCCACCATGTCCATGCCATCCTCCAGAAACCCTTGGCGCTCGGCAGCCGTTTCGGCGTAGCCGGTCATAAACAGCACCTTGAGGCCCGGACGGTGCTGGCGGGCGATTTCCGCCAGTTGCCGGCCGTTCATGCCCGGCAGGCCGACGTCGGTCACCAGCAGGTCCACACGCAGGTCCGATTCCAGCAACGGCAGGGCGGTCCGGGCGTCCGCCGCCTGGTGCGCGGTGTAGCCCAATTCGTCCAGCAGGTTCACCACCAGCATGCGCACCGCCAGGTCATCCTCGACCACCACCACCGCTTCGCCCGCCAAAGCCACCGGCGCTTCACCGAGGCTGGCCGGCAGGCTGCTTTCCAGTGACGTGCCGTGCAGGCGCGGCAGGTAGAGGCGCACACAGGTGCCCTGGCCCGGCGCGCTCTGGATGGTCACATGGCCGCCGGACTGTTGGGCAAAGCCGTAGATCATCGACAGCCCCAGGCCGGTGCCCTGGCCGATGGGTTTGGTGGTGAAGAACGGGTCGAACGCCTTGGCGAGTATTTTCGGCGCCATGCCGGTGCCGTTGTCGCACACCCCGAGCATCACGTAATCGCCGGCCTTGACCGGTTCGAGGGTGGTGATGTCGGTGCCGTCCAGGTAGCTGTTGGCGGTTTCGATCAGTAGCTCGCCGCCATCGGGCATGGCATCGCGGGCATTGATCACCAGGTTGAGCAGGGCGTTTTCCAACTGGCTGGCGTCGGTGTTGACCGGCCAGATGTCCTGGCCCAGCTTCACTTTGAGGGTGATATGCGCGCCCTTGGTACGGCGAAACAGGTCTTCCAGGGATGCCACCAATTGGTTCGGGTCCAACGGGCGGCGGTCCAGCGACTGGCGGCGCGAGAACGCCAGCAGCCGGTGGGTGAGGGCGGCGGCGCGATGGGCGGAGGCCACGGCGGCGTCGGTAAAACGGCCGATTTCATCGCTGCGCCCGGCGGCGATATAGCGCTGCATCAGGTCGAGACTGCCGATAATGCCGGTGAGCATATTGTTGAAGTCGTGGGCGATGCCACCGGTGAGCTGGCCCACCGCTTCCATTTTTTGCGCATGGCGCAGGGCGTCTTCGGCACGTTCACGTTCGTACATTTCGTTTTGCAGGCGCTGGTTGGCCTCGGCCAGGGCCTGGGTGCGCTGGGCCACCCGTTCTTCGAGGTTTTCGTTGAGGTGGCGCAAGGCCTCCTCGGTGAGTTTGCGTTCGGTCTCGTCGATCACAAAGATGTAGAAACCATTGACCGAACCGTCGTTGCTGAAGCGTGGCAGGTACTTCATCAGTGCGTGCCGCGGCCGCCCATCGCGGTGCGGCGTGACGGTGAGGAAGCTACAAGCCTTGCCCTTAAGCGCGGCGGCGATTTTGTCCGCGCGCCCGGCGTACACCTCCTCGCCGAGCACTTCGCGGATGGTTTTTCCGTACAGTTCCTCGGGCGTCTTGCCGTACCACTCCAGATACGCGCTGTTGTTCAGGCGAAAGCGCTCGTCGTGGTCCACATAACCGATCAGCACCGGCATGGCGTTGATGATCAGCTGCAATTCGGTCTGGCTCTGGCGCAGGGCCTGTTCGGTGTGCTTGCGTTCGGTCAGGTCCAGCGCCGCGCCAAGGAAGCGCGCCGGACGGCCCTGTTGATCCTTGTAGCAGCGGCCGCGGGCGAACACCCAGCGCACCTCGCCATCGGGCTGCAACAGGCGGTATTCCTCGGCGTATTCGGTGCCGTTGGTGATGCAATACTTGATACTGCGCGTCACCGTGCCACGGTCTTCGGGGTGTACGCCTTGCAGGTAATCGCTGATGGGCAACAGGCCGGCGTCCGCCGGATCGACACCGTGCAGGTAGGCGAAGTGGGCGTCGGCGATGAAATGGTCTTCGCCGATGTCCCAATCCCAGGTGCCCACCGCGTCGGTGGCGGCCAGGGCCAGTTGCAGGCGCTCCTCGCTGTTGTGCTGGGCCTTGAGGCTGGCCTCGGAGCGCTGTTGCAGCTCCAGGGCTTTGCTGCGCCGCTCGTTGGTTTCGATGGCGGTGACCAGAATGCCAGCGACCTCGCCGCTTTCGTCGCGGATGGGGCTGTAGGTGAGGTCCAGCCAGATCTCGGTATCGCGCTGGTTGCGCTGCAGCACAAAGCGCTGCTCGCTGAAGGTGCGCACCTGCCCCTCCATCACGGCGTTGTAGATCGGTGCGGTGAAGCTCTCCAGTTCCGGCCAAGCCTGGTGTGCCGGCTGGCCCATGGCGCCGGGGTGCTTGTTGCCCGCCAGTCGGGCGAAGCCATCGTTATACAGCTGAATAAGTTGGTGGCCCCACAACAGGAGCATCGGCATCGGAGAGTTGATCACGATGTCGACCGCTGTGCGCAGGCTTTGCGGCCAGTCATTGGCCTCACCGAGCGGGCTGTGTGCCCAGTCCAGCCGCGCGATCAATGCAGCGGCTTCGCTACCGGTGGATGTTCCATTCATGAAAAAGCCCTGAGCGTAACGCCTTGAAAGATGAAAACACCCATTATCCCGTGAGTCGGCCCTGGGTGACTACCCGGGAAAAATAGCACGCATTGGCGTTTTGTCTTGCAAATCAGCTGCTCCGGGCTGAAACCTTTCATCTTCACGCCAGTTCGGGACGGTCGCGAAAAGCCTCCAGTGCTTGGGGGTTGGCCAGGGCATCGGTGTTCTTCACCGGTTCGCCGTGCACCACATTGCGCACCGCCAGTTCGACGATCTTGCCGCTGATGGTGCGCGGAATGTCATGGACGGCGAGGATCTTCGCCGGCACATGGCGTGGCGTGGTGTTGGCGCGGATCACCTGGCGGATCTGCTGTTGCAACGCGTCATCCAGCTCGACGCCATCGTCCAGACGCACAAACAGCACCACCCGCACATCGTCCTGCCAGCGTTGGCCGATGGCCAGGCTCTCCAGCACCTGGGGCACCTTCTCCACTTGGCGATAGATCTCGGCGGTGCCGATGCGCACGCCGCCGGGGTTGAGCACCGCGTCCGAGCGCCCATGGATCAGCAGGCTGCCATTGGCGCGCTCCTCGGCGTAGTCGCCCTGGGCCCACACGCCGGGAAACTGAGCGAAATACGACGCGCGCAGCTTCTGCCCGTCGTGGTCGTTCCATAGGCCGATGGGCATGGCCGGGAAGTGACGGGTACACACCAGTTCCCCCTTTTCGCCGATCAACGGCTGGCCCTTCTCGTCCCACACTTCGATGGCCATCGCCAGGCTCTTGCATTGCATTTCGCCACGGCGCACCGGCAGCACCGGGTTGCCGATCACAAAACAGGAGACGATATCGGTGCCGCCGGACATCGACGACAGGCACAGCTCGGCCTTGATCTCGCGGTAGACGTAGTCGTAGCTCTGGGGCGACAACGGCGAGCCGGTGGAGATCAAGCCCTTGAGGCTGCTCAGGTCATGGCTCAGACGCGGTTGCAGCCCGGCCTTTTCCAGGGTGGCGAGGAACTTGGGGCTGGTGCCGAACACGCTGATACGTTCGGCATCGATCAGGTCGATCAAGCGCTCGGGCCCCGGATGAAACGGCGAGCCGTCATACAGCACCGCCGTGGCGCCCAGGGCCAGTACCGAGACCAGCCAGTTCCACATCATCCAGCCGCAGGTGGTGTAGTAGAACAGGCAATCGTCGCGGGACAGGTCGGCATGCAGGCCATGTTCCTTCAGATGGGTGAGCAACACACCGCCGGTGCCATGGATGATGCACTTGGGCACTCCGGTGGTGCCGCTGGAATACAGGATGTACAGCGGATGATCGAACGGCACAGCGACAAACGCCGGTTCGCCGCCGGGTTGGTAGGCGTCCTGCCACAGGGTGACGCGGGCCCGGGTGCGATAGTCCTCGACCCGTGCCTCGGGCCGTGCGTAGGGCACTACGATCAGTTGTTCCAGGGACGGCAGGCGTTCGAGGATTTCATTGAGCTTGGCGCTTTGGTCGATGATTTTGCCGGCATACCGATAACCGGCGCAGGTGATCAGCACCTTGGGTTCGATCTGGCCGAAGCGGTCGATCACGCCTTGGGTGCCGAAATCCGGCGAGGAGCACGACCAGATCGCCCCAAGGCTGGTGGTGGCGAGCATACCCACCAGGGTCTGCCAGGTGTTGGGCATGCACGCCGCGACCCGGTCACCCAGACCAACGCCCGCCGCTCGCAGGCTGTTTTGCAAGCCGGCGACATGGGCGGCGAGTTCGGCGTAGGTCAGTTGTTCGCGCTGGCCGTCTTCGCCGATGGCGATCACGGCCGGGTGATGGTCGCGGCGACGCAGCAAATGCTCGGCAAAGTTCAGGGTCGCGCCGGGGAACCACTGAGCGCTGGGCATAGCGTCCCCTTCGATCAGTACGGCGTTGGGCGGGCTGCGAAACTGCACATCGAAGAACGCCACGATGGCCTGCCAGAACTCGGCGCGCTGGTCGATGCTCCACTGGTGCAGGGCCGGATAGTCGCTAAGCTGCACGGCGTGGCGATCATTGATAAAGCGCCGGAACTGGTCCATGCGCGTCGTACGGATGCGTTCCGGGGAGGGTTGCCAGAGGATCTCGGACATCAGCAGGGTCTCTTGTTCTTATGCACGTCTTGCAAACGACAGCGTTTCGCTGTGTTTGATCTATTGGGCCAGCCAGCCACCATCGATATTCCAGGCCGCGCCACGCACCTGGGCGCCGGCCTCGCTGCATAAGAACAGCACCAGCTCGCCCAGTTGCGACGGGGTCACGAATTCCAGCGACGGTTGTTTCTCCGCCAGCAGATCGTGCTGCGCCTGCTGCGGGTCCACGCCTTGGGCGATGCGATCGTCGATCTGTTTCTGCACCAGCGGCGTCAGCACCCAGCCGGGGCAGATCGCGTTGCAGGTCACGTTGCTGGTGGCGGTCTCCAGGCCCACCACTTTGGTCAGGCCGATCACGCCATGCTTGGCCGCCACATAAGCTGCCTTGCCCACCGAACCGACCTGGCCATGCACCGAAGCGATATTGACGATACGCCCCCAACCCTTGGCCTTCATGCCCGGCAGACCCAAGCGCGTGCTGTGGAATACCGACGACAGGTTGATCGCGATGATGGCGTCCCAGCGCTCGGCCGGGAAGTCTTCCACCGCCGCCACATGCTGGATGCCGGCGTTGTTCACCAGTATGTCCACACCGCCGAACTCACGCTCGGCATAGGCAAACATGTCGGCGATCTGCGCCGGGTCGCTGACGTCCGCCGGATGGTGGCCGACCTGTCCGCCATAGGCTTGCACTTGGGCGATTACCGCACTGGCGTCGCCGAAGCCGTTGAGGATCAGGTTGGCGCCGGCCTTGGCCAGGCTCAGTGCAATGCCCAGGCCGATGCCGCTGGTGGAACCGGTGACCAGGGCGGTCTTGCCGTTCAATGTCGTCATGTTCACCTCACACAATGCCAGTGGCATAGAAAGTACCGATCACCACGAACACCGCAAGGGTCTTGATAATCGTGATGCCGAAAATGTCCTTGTAGGCTTCGCGGTGGGTCAGGCCGGTGACCGCCAGCAGGGTGATCACCGCGCCGTTGTGGGGCAGGGTGTCCATGCCGCCGCTGGCCATGGCCGCGACCCGGTGCAGCACTTCAAGGGGGATATTGGCCGCGTGGGCCGCCGCGATAAAACTCTCGGACATCGCCGCCAGGGCGATGCTCATGCCGCCCGAGGCGGAACCGGTGATACCGGCCAGCAACGTCACTGTGATCGCCTCGTTGACCAACGGGTTGGGGATGCCCTTAAGCCAGTCCGCCAGCACCAGAAAGCCCGGCAACGAAGCGATGACCGCACCGAAGCCGTATTCCGACGCGGTGTTCATCGCCGCCAGCAATGCACCGCTGACCGCGCTTTTGCTGCCTTCGGCGAGTTTGCTCTTGATCGCCGAGAAGCCGAACACCAGCACCACGATAATCCCCACCAGCAACGCCGCCTGCACCGCCCAGATTGCCGTGAGCTTGGCGATTTCGGTGGTCACCGGCGCGCTCATGCCCGGCAGGCTAAGGCTGTGGGTCTTGCCGTACCACTGCGGGATCCAGTGGGTGAACAGCAGGTTCATCACCCCCACCAGGATCAGCGGCGACAGCGCGATCCACGGGTTGGGCAACGTCAGGTTCTCGGCGGTTTCCGGCTCGTTGCGCAGTTCGGTGCCGTAGCCTTCACCGGCGCGCTGGGCCTTGTTGCGCTGGCGCGCCAGGTAAAGCATGCCGGCGCAGAACACGAAAATCGTGCCGATCAGCCCCAGCCAAGGCGCCGCCCAGGCGGTGGTGTTGAAGAAGGTGCTGGGGATGATGTTCTGGATCTGCGGCGTGCCGGGCAGGGCGTCCATGGTGAACGAAAACGCACCCAGGGCGATGGTCGCCGGGATCAGGCGCTTGGGGATATTGCTCTGGCGGAACATCTCCGCCGCAAACGGGTACACCGCGAACACCACCACAAACAGCGAGACGCCGCCGTAGGTGAGCAGGGCGCAGACCAGCACGATCACCAGCATCGCCTGGCGCGTGCCGAGCAAACGGATCGCCGCGGCCACGATCGAACGGGAAAACCCCGACAGTTCGATCAGCTTGCCGAACACCGCACCGAGCAGGAACACCGGGAAATACAGTTTGATAAAGCCGACCATTTTTTCCATGAACACCCCGGTAAAGGCAGGGGCGACGGCGGAGGGGTCGGTCAGCAGCACCGCGCCTAGGGCGGCGATGGGGGCGAACAAGATAACGCTATAGCCACGGTAGGCAGCCAGCATCAGCAGCGCGAGGGCTGCCAGGGCAATGATCACACTCATGGTGTGTCTCCAGATAGGATTGTTATTTTTGTGGTGACGCGGTGGGGAAGGGCTATAGCGAGATGCGTGCCAATTACTTAACTTGTTGAAATGTATGAATATTTTTAAATTGGCTTCTGCTTGTGTCTCAATCTAGAGACAATCCCGGGCCGAATGTGGGAGGGGGCTTGCCCCCGATAGCGGTGTATCGGTATCAGATGTGCTGACTGGCCCACTGTCATCGGGGGCAAGCCCCCTCCCACAGTGGTCGTCTATTTATTGAGAGTTAAGTCTCTGATTGGAGATCAGGTGATACCTAGCGCGACCATTTTCTTGTACAACGTCGACCGCCCCAGCCCCAACCGCTTAGCCGCCTCCACCACATTCCCATCACAGGCCTTGAGCGCCGCCACAATCACCTGCCGGTCAAACCGCTCCCGCGCCGCGTTGTAGCTTTCACCTTCCTCCGCCATCACGGCAGTGCTACGTGCCACCGGGCTGAAGGTGCCAATGGCCGCACGGACTTCCTGGGCGTTCAATATCAAGTCATCACTTAACAGCGCCGCGCGCTCCAGTACGTTGCGCAACTCACGGATATTCCCCGGCCAGGCATGCTGGGCCAATAAGTCCAGGGCTTCGCGGTCCAGTTCGTGATGGCTGCGCAGTTCTTCCAGGATCGCCTCGCTGAGCGCCGGAATATCTTCCAAGCGTTCGCGCAGGGGCGGGACCTGGATCGGCAGCACATTAAGGCGGTAATACAGGTCCGCGCGAAACTCGCCACGTTTGATCGCCGCCTCAAGGTCCATCGACGTGGCCGCAATCACCCGTACGTCGCTGTGTAGCATCTCGTTGGAGCCGACCGGTTCGAACTCCTTTTCCTGCAACACCCTTAGCAGTTTGCTTTGCAGCGGCAGGGGCATGTCGCCGATTTCGTCGAGAAACAGCGTGCCGCCCTGGGCAATCTGGAACTTGCCGGGGCGGCCCTTGCGGTCGGCGCCGGTAAACGCGCCGGGCGCAGTGCCGAAGAACTCGGCTTCGAGCAGGTCATGGGGGATCGCCGCGCTGTTGATGCTCACAAATGCCTTGTGTGCCCGTGACGAGGCGCCATGAATGGCCTGGGCCAGCAACTCCTTGCCGGTGCCGGTTTCCCCCAGTAGCAACACCGGCGACTCAGTCTTGGCGCTGCGCCGCGCCCGGCGTTTGACTTCCAGGCTCGCGGCGCTGGTACCGATAAAGTGCGCGAAGGTGTACTTGCTCTGGCGTGAGCGCAGCAACGAGCGGGTGGAGGCCAGTTCCTGCTGCATGCTCATGTAGCGCTCGATCAATGGCGACAGGTTGCGCAGCTCATCGAACAGCGCGAAGCCGATGGCACCGATCACCGCCCCGGCATCGTTGTGAATCGGCAGGCGCATCACCACCAGCGGGCCTTTGGGAGTGTCCTGGATATCCAGCAGGATCGGCCGGTCGGTGCGCACCACCTGGCGCAACAGGCTGTTGGAAATCACCCGCTCGCAGGGTTGGCCGATGGCCTCATCCGCGCTGTTCAGGCCGAAGCGCTTGGCGTAGCGCTCGTTCATCCACACGATATTGGCGTCGCGGTCGACGATCACCGTGCCTTCGCTGGACTGCTCGATGATTTCGAACAGCGACTGGATGGCCAGGCCGCGTACCTGTTGGTAATCGGTGAGGTTATCGGTGAGGTTCATGCCCATGCCGCCAGCAAAAGGGTGAGTGAAGTTCCATAACGTCCTACAGCGGAATATGCGCCGCTGCCATCAGTTCCTTGGTGTAGGGGTGTTGCGGCGACTCGAACACGTCGTAGCTGGCGCCGCGCTCCACCACCTTGCCCTCCTTGATCACGATCATGTCGTGGGCCATGGCCCGCACCACGGCCAGGTCATGGCTGATAAACAGGTACGTCAGGCCGTATTTTTCCTGTAGTTCACGCAGCAGCGCCACCACTTGCTTTTGTACGGTGCGGTCAAGGGCGGAGGTGGGTTCGTCCAGCAGCATCAGCGCCGGCTTGAGCACCAGCGCGCGGGCGATGGCGATGCGCTGGCGCTGGCCGCCGGAAAACTCGTGGGGGTAACGATGCCGACTGGCGGGGTCCAGGCCCACGTCCTTGAGCACCTGGATCACCTGCGCTTCGCGCTCGGCCAGGCTGCACGGGGCGTGCACCTCCAGGCCTTCGCTGATGATCTGCTGCACCGACATGCGCGGGCTGAGGCTGCCATAAGGGTCCTGGAACACCACCTGCATCTGCTTGCGCCATGGTCGCATCTGGTGATGGTTGAGGGTATCGAGGGCCTGGCCCTGGAAGCGGATGCTGCCGTGGGAGTCCAGCAGGCGCAGGATCGCCTGGCCGAGGGTGGATTTACCCGAGCCGGATTCACCAACGATGCCCAGGGTCTTGCCACGTTGCACGCTGAGGCTGATACCGTCCACCGCGCGCAGGTAGGTCTTGCGTTGAAATAGCCCGCCACCGAGACGGAACTGCACGCTCAGGTCCTCCACTTGCAACACCGTCTCGCGTTCCTCGCTGCACAGTGCATCGCCCGCCGGTTCGGCATCCAGCAGCAGGCGGCTGTAAGGATGCTGCGGCGCGCTGAACAGAGCCTGGCATTCGGCCTGCTCGACGATCTCGCCGGCGTGCATCACGCACACCCGCTGGGCGATGCTGCGCACCAGGTTGAGGTCATGGCTGATCAGCAGCAGCGACATGCCCAAGCGTTGTTGCAAGGATTTGAGCAGCAGCAGGATCTTGCGCTGCACGGTCACATCCAGCGCGGTGGTAGGTTCGTCCGCGATCAAGAGTTCCGGCTCGCACGCCAAGGCCATGGCGATCATCACCCGTTGGCGTTGGCCGCCGGACAATTGGTGGGGATAGGCCTTGAGGCGCTCCCTCGGTTTCTGGATGCCGACCATGTCGAGCAGTTCCAAGATACGCGCCTGCGCCGCTTTGCCGTCCAGGCCTTTGTGCAGCAACAGGGTTTCACCGATCTGCTTTTCGATGCTGTGCAGCGGGTTGAGGGAGGTCATCGGCTCCTGGAAGATCATGGCGATACGGTTGCCGCGCAGTTTCTGCAAGGTCGCCGCCGGGGCGCCCACCAGCTCTTTGCCGCGATACTTCACCGAGCCGGTGGTGGCAGTGCCGGCTTCGGGCAACAGTTGCAGGATCGAATGGGCGGTCACCGACTTACCCGAGCCCGACTCACCCACCAGTGCCAGGCATTCGCCGGGGCGCACATCCAGGCTCAAGTTGTGTACCACGGTCTGGCCGTTGAAGGCGACGCACAGGTCGCGGATCTCGATCAGGTTCATTTGCAATCACTCATGAGCGTGGGTCGAAGGCGTCACGCAACGCCTCGCCGATAAAGACCAGCAGCGACAGGATCAGCGCCAAGGTGAAAAACGCGGTCAGGCCCAGCCACGGCGCCTGCAGGTTCTGTTTGCCCTGGGCGATCAATTCACCGAGGGACGCACTGCCCGCCGGCATGCCGAAACCGAGGAAGTCCAGGGCGCTCAAAGTGGAAATTGCCCCGGTCAAAATGAATGGCAGGTAGCTCAAGGTCGCAGTCATGGCGTTGGGCAGGATGTGCCGGCCAATGATCTTGCCGTCCCCCAGGCCCAAGGCCCTTGCGGCCTTGACGTATTCCAGGTTGCGCCCGCGCAGGAACTCGGCGCGCACCACGTCCACCAGCGCCAGCCAGGAAAACAGCGCCATGATCCCCAGCAGCCACCAGAAATTCGGCTCCACGAACCCCGACAGAATGATCAGCAGGTACAACACCGGCAAACCGGACCACACTTCAAGCACGCGCTGTCCGATCAAGTCCACCCAGCCGCCGTAGTAACCCTGCAACGCGCCGGCCGCGATGCCGATGGCCGCGCTGATCGCGGTGAGCGCCAGGGCAAACAGAATCGAGACCCGCGCGCCGAAGATCACCCGTGCCAGCACATCCCGCGACTGATCGTCGGTGCCCAGCCAGTTCACCGCCGAGGGCGGGCTGGGGGCAGGGCGGGTCAGTTCGTAGTTGGGGGTATCGTCGCTGAACGGGATCGGCGGG